>JAUNXD010000119.1:1249-5604 GCA_030539985.1 Methanobrevibacter sp. | reverse complement strand
CTGGATGTCCATGATATTAATTTTCGTAATAAATGTATTTTAAATTATGACGTCGAAGATAAATTATCAAACATTAAAGCAAAATCATTAATTTTAGGAATTAAGGGAGGTATACTTTTTAATCCCATATCTGATGAGATTATTTCTATAACTGACAAGATTGATGATTGCACAGTCAAAATATTCGATTCAACAAAAGAAGATTATGAAACTGGAAATTTCACTAAACTATTTGATGAATTGGCTTCATTTTTAAAACAATTTAAAAAATAAAAAAAGTAAATCTAGAGTTATTTGGACACATTTAACATGTGTTCCACGGCTTTTCTAGATTTATCGGCTACTTCTTTTGGCAATGTCACTTCAGGAGCTTCGTTAACAAGGGAATCTCTGATCTTTTCAAGAGTGTGTAATTTCATTGTTTCGCAAATTGCCCCCTCAAGTAAAGGATATAGTTTTTTGCCCGGAACTTCAGAGTTGATTCTTGTAATCATGTCAATTTCAGTTCCGATGACAAACTCCTCTTTGTCGCTTTCGGCAATGTGTCTTAACATTCCACCAGTGGACATTACAACATCACAGGCATTTTGAACTTCAATATTACATTCAGGGTGGCAGATTATCTCTGCATTTGGATACTGCTCCCTTTTAAGCTCAACATCTTCAATATGGAATAATCTGTGAACGTAACAGTGACCGTCTTTTGGAACGGGGATAATCTCTTTGTCGATTTTTTCAGCAACATGAGTTCCTAAGTTTTTATCCGGTCCAAATAGGATTTTATCATGAGGCAAGCTTTCAGTCACTTTAACTGCATTGGCAGAGGTACATAATGTATCTGCGTGTTGTTTTGCTTCTGCAATACTGTTTACATAAAGGATGACTCCTGCGTCAGGATGTTCTTCTTTTGCTTTTAATAATTCTTCTTCAGGGAGCATGTGTGCCATAGGACATTCCGCTTCAAGAGTTGGTATGACTATTTTTTTATCAGGATTTAGGATAAAAGCGGTTTCAGCCATAAAATCAACACCGCAGAAGATTACCAAATCTTTGTCTTCAATTTCAGAAGCTTTAATACATAATTCTAATGAATCTCCAAGAAAATCAGCTATTTCTTGAACTTCTTTTGGTTGATAATTGTGTGCAAGGATAATTGCGTTTTTTTCATCTTTCAATTTTAAAATTTCATCTTGAAGTGCACTACTCATCATTTTCACCTTGTTTTATAAATTTTCTAATCTCATTTGTAATTATTATTTTATATTTGTCCTTATCATTAAAATTATTTACCCAAAAGGATACTTTAACCTTGCTTTGCTTGAATGAAATCTCTTTTGCATAAACATCAGGTTTAGGAGTTTCGGCTATTTCTGCATAACTTTCCATTTTCTTGATGATATATGCTCTGAACTCTTCAACGTCAATATCTAAAGGCAATCCCGCAGAAATGTTTACCCTATACTTTTCTGGAGGTTTATACTGGAGATATGCATTGTTTGTTAATGTTGAGTTCGGAACATTGTTTTTCACTCCGACATCATCAACAATCACGGTTGATCTAAGCGTGATTCTTTCAACAAAACCCTTTTTGCCATCGATTTCAAGCGTGTCTCCAACTTTAATGCTTTTGCCTAAAATCAGTATCATTCCTGAAAACAGATTCGAAATGATGTCTTTTGCAGCAAAACTCACAGCAATACCTACGATACCTACGCTTAATAGGGTTCCTGCAAGATTGATTCCAAAGAACTGTAGGATAGTCATCAACGCTATAAAATAGATTATGTAGCTGATAATGTCTCTTATAAGGTATATTGCAGTCATATCCTTTTTAAATCTCTTCATTTTATTCATTGAAAAAGCGACAAATCTTGTCAATATATATGCCGCTACAATTATTAGCAAAATATAGACTAAAGTCATTGTCGGATCGTTGGTAGTTGGAGAGGGTATATTAATCATAGTTCAATTTCCATAAAATCATATGCTATTTCGGTATTTTCAAATATTTTCTGAGCTTCTTTCAACATGATGTCTGCATACTCATCCCCATATCTTGTACTGATGTGAGTTAGGATTAGTTTTTTGCTGTTGGAATCCTTTGCTATGTATGCTGCATCTTCAGAGGTGGAATGGCCATATTCTTCGGCATTTGCCATGTCCTTTTTAATAAATGTGGATTCATGAATAAGGATTGTTGAGTCAAGGGCAAGCATGATCATTTCCTCACAAGGCCTTGTGTCTCCGGAATAAGTTATCTTAATTCCTTTTCTGGCAGGTCCAAGTACCTGTTCGGGTTTAATGATTTTGCCGTCAATTTCAACTTCCTCCCCATTATGAAGGCGTCCGAAAGCAGGACCAACCGGAACACCTAGCTCAATTGCTTTTTCTCTTAAAAATCTAGGTTTCTTTTTCTCTTCAATTGAATATGCAAGGCAAGGAACATTATGCTTAACTTTTTGTGCCTGAATAAAGTATTCATCAGTATCTATTATCGTTCCAGTGTCTATTTCGATAAATTCAACAGGATATTCAATTGCACAGTATCCAAGAGAATAAATTGCATTTTTAATTTTGTCCAGTCCTTTAGGACCATAAACTGTTAATGGTGCTTCTCTGCCGTTCAAACTCATTGACTGCAAAAGTCCTGGAAGGCCAAGAATATGATCTCCATGATAATGGGTGAGGAATATCTTGGATATTTTCATTGGGCTTGCATTACTGTTAATGAGTTGTCTTTGAGTTGCTTCACCACAATCGAACAGAAATATTTCGCCAAATGCCTTAATGGCTATGGAGGGATGATTTCTGTCTTTTGAATGAACCGCAGATGAAGTTCCTAAAAATATTATTTCCATAATGTAATCACTTTTATATTTCCTAAACTAATATATATTCATAATTATATTAAATTTTTAGGTGATTTTTTGGACAAAATTATAAAATATATGCTTGATGAAGATGAAGGATTTGGAGACATTACCTCAAATGCAGTGGTTGATGAGGGAAAAGAGGTTAATGCATATATTGTATCAAAAGATGATGGTATTCTTGCAGGAATTAATATTATCCGTGATTTATTTGAAGAGTATGGTGTTAAAGTTAATTTTTGGATAAAAGATGGGACTAAAATCTCTGAAGGTGATGTGCTGATGTCATTTTCAGGCGATGCAAGGACAATTCTTTTACTCGAAAGAACTGCACTCAATCTGGTAATGAGAATGAGTGGTGTGGCCAGTGCAGCCAACTATTATGCTGATTTAGTTAAGGATTCAAGTGTTAGGGTTGCCGGAACACGCAAAACCTCACCGGGAATAGCTAAATTCGATAAATATGCACTGAAGGTGGGTGGTGCAGACACTCACAGATTCGCACTTGATGATATGGTTTTGATTAAGGACAATCACATTGCATCCTGCGGAACACCCCTGGAAACACTTCTAAAGGCAAAGGAAAATGTCAGTTTTTCTAAAAAAATAGAAATTGAAGTGGAAAGTCTTGATGATGCCATTGAATGTGTTAAAAATGGTGCAGATATTGTAATGCTTGATAATATGGGTCCCGATGAAGTTATGGATGTTATTGATGAGTTGGAAAAATTAAACATTCGTCAAAATTCCTTAATCGAAGTTTCAGGTGGAATAACTGACGAGACAATTAGGGAATATGCCGATTTGGGTGTTGATATAATCTCAATAGGAGCACTTACTCACTCATCAAGAAGCCTGAACTTTAGTTTAAAAATAGAATAGCTTATACTCTTAGTTTTAACACATTTTTAAGCTCTTCATCGGTCATTTCAGTAATGAATGTTTCATCATTGACTATGGATTTGCTTGCAAGGTCAGTCTTGTGTTTGCTTATGGCGTCAATTGTTTCTTCAAGCGTTCCTTTGGTGATGAACCTATAAACCATTACGTCTTTTTCCTGGCCGATTCTGTGAACCCTGTCTGTGGCCTGATTTTCAACGGCAGGATTCCACCATAAATCGTAATGGATAACATTCTGAGCGGCAGTTAAATTTAAACCGGTTCCTCCGGTTTTGAGCGTTGCAACAAATATTTTATAATCAGGATCCTCCTGGAATGTATCAATGATTCTTGTTTTTTCCTTAAGGGTTTGTGAACCGTGCAAAAACAATACTTCCTGCTTGAACTTTTTAGAAATCAATTCCTGTATGATTTTACCCATTTCAACGTATTGTGTAAATATTATGACTTTTTCCCCTGCATCCAAAATATTCTGCAGGATATCGACTAAAAGTTCCATTTTTCCTGATTCTGAAATTTTAGGTTTTTTAATGTCTAAAAACTGTGCAGGGTGATTGCAGGTCTGTTTGAGTGCAGTCAAAATCT
>JAUNXD010000119.1:0-1239 GCA_030539985.1 Methanobrevibacter sp. | reverse complement strand
ATTCCTTTTCTTTGGATTCCTTTTGAATTTTCAATGTCAAAAAATATTTCCTCTAAAATTGCATTATAGAGTTTTATCTGCTTTTTGGTTAATGTGCAATAAATGTCGTTGACAAATTTCTCGGGAAGTTCATTTTTGATGTCCCTGTCACTTTTAAGGCGTCTCATGACAAATGGCTTGGCTATTTCTCTAAGGTTTTCCAGAACTTCTTCATCTTCCAATTTTTCAATTGGGACGACATAATTTCTCTTGAAATCATCTTTAGTGGATAAGTAACCTTTGTTTGTAAAGTCAAATATTGACCAGTAATCCATTAGCTTGTTTTCGATTGGAGTTCCGGTCAATGCAACATTGGTTGAAGCATTAATGGATTTGATTGCCTTTGTCTGCTCGGTATTTGGGTTTTTAATGTTTTGCGCTTCATCAATAACGCATATTCTCCACGTTTCATCCATAAACAAATCCAAATCTAGTCTGACAACACCATAAGATGTCAGTATGATGTCATATTCTTCCAGGGGGTATGTCCTGTTGGTTCCATGATAAATATAATAGGTCAGCTCGGGGGTGAATTTGTTAATCTCATTTTCCCAGTTTGATATTAGTGTCGGAGGAACTATGATTAATGACGGTTGGTTTTCCAGTGGGTTTTGCTCTTTAAAGTAAAGGATTGCAGTTAATATCTGTATTGTTTTTCCAAGACCCATATCGTCGGCCAATATGCTTCCGAATTTATGTTTGATATTTTGAACCAACCATGAATATCCGATTTTTTGATAAGGCCTTAGTTCTCCAGTCAGGGAGGCAGGTTCATCATATATTTTGGTTTCATCAACCAATTTTTTAAATCTCTTGTATTCATTTGGAGTTTTAAATTGTTTTTTGGCTAGTTGGCTGTCCATATTATTTTCTCTAAGATTCAATATGATATTATTGTTTTTAATGGGATATTAATCTAATGATTTGGTGTAATGTTCTGATTAAAAAATATTCATTTATTCATAAATTATTTTTTGAAAATTGAATCAAAACCCTAAAAAAACAAAGTTTAATAATATAGTAAAATAAAATATATTAAAGATAGAGAATTATATTTTCTTATTATGGTGATTTAATGGTAAAAATAGCTAAATTGGCTTTGGAAGATGGAACTATTTTAAAAGGTGAAGCATTCGGTTATGAAACCACCAAATTAGGAGAACTTGTTTTTTCTACTGGTATGGGTGGTTACACTGAATC
>JAUNXD010000118.1 GCA_030539985.1 Methanobrevibacter sp. | reverse complement strand
GCTGCAGGTTGATTGATTTCCATTTCTCTCATGATGGTTGCACCATCGTTGGTGACAGTTACATCACCTAATGAGCTTGTTAACATTTTGTCCATACCTTTAGGACCGAGAGTGGTTCTTACAATACCTGCCAATACTTTAGCAGCTGTGATATTCATTCTTAAAGCATCTCTTTTTGAATATCTTTCAGTCCCTTCAGGAAGGATAAATATTGGTTGATTTGCCATTTAATAATCACCTAAAATTTTTTTAAATAAAATATAAAACTAAGTTTTTATACATATTTAAATAGGTAAGAGGTAATATAAAAAGATTACCCAATAAATTAACTTTTGGTGTTTTAATGTATGAAAAAATCATAAAAGAAATTAAATCTAATTTGGGTGAAAACAAGGATTTGAACAGACAATACCTGTCAGACCAGATTGAAGTGTATAAGGACCATCCCTACAATAAAGAGATTATCAAGGAGATTTCACGCCTGATGTGGGATTGTTTAAGTGAAGATGAAAAACAGGAATATATTGAAATTTCCCAAAAGGAAACTCCGATAATGGACATTTTAAATGATATCTACTATGACATTGAGAATGGAAACTACGAAACTCCATTGAAGGAACTTGACAACTTCATGAAAACATTTCCAGGAATGTTTGAAGATGATAAGGTGAGCGAATATCATTTTTTCACAAATCCCCTTGAGGAAATGATATTCAGAAAATATATCGGATTAAAAAAGGAATTGAGATACATTCCAGACAATCAGCCTTTGCTTGACCTGTATTATGTTTACGGATTTCTGCTTCTTGAAAGCAAACAGTACGACAAGGCCGAAGAGAATCTGAAAAAGGCAATCAGAATCAATCCCGTTTCAGCAAGAATCATCCTGGAACTAACCGAGATCTACAAGACACACACATACACATTGAATGAATTTTTCATTCGCACAAGCGACGCATTAAAATACTCATATTATCCTCAAGACATTGCAAGATGCTATAGAAACCTCGGATATTATTATGTCGAGGAAAACCAGATGAAAACAGCGCTGGCACTATACATTTACAGTATGGAATATGAACCGAGCCCCCTTGCATATGCTGAAATCAAATTCATACAATCCAAAAATAATCTGGAACTGACATTAGATGAATGCATTGAGATAATTGAAAGCAAAAACATTCAACTTGGAGTGAACCCTTACATTATTGACTCCTTAGATGAACTGATCTCTGAATATGAGAAAAATAAACTCAATAATCAGTTGCTTTACTTTCTGGAACTTAAACTGAATATTGTAAATGATGAAAAAATACTTGAGAAAATCAGTGAAATACAAAAAAGTATTAAATAATACATTTATATAATATTAAATAAGGTGATTTATAATGTGTTCAAGCGGAGGCCCAATGGCCGATATTGATTTGAAAAAATTAAAAACCAAAAAATACCATTGCAAAGACTGTGGAAATTCCTTTAAAGGTCTTGGAAAAAAAGTAGTTTGTCCTTCATGTCAAAGTGACAACGTTGAACTTGCAGAGTAAATTTATTTACTCTCTTTTTTATTTTTTTAGTGATAATATGAATATTGATTTTAAAGATGATGAAATACTGTTTCTTGAGGGTGAAACCGGAATTGTGGGCATTGTCAAGGTAGCCCATGAAAACAAAATGTTATTCATTGCAACTCAGGACAATGAAGAGATAGTTCAATTTTTAGAATCAGACGATATTATCGCCGTTTCAAATTTTAAAAAGGACAAAAGGGCAATTCGCTCACAGGCTTATCTCAGCCGTGAAGAATCATCCCCTCTGATAATTCTAAACAAGGATCATCCATCAACAAGACTATTAGAAACAGTGATATCAATTGGCGACAGAGTAAACCTGAACTGCAACATTACTCCCGGAACCCATCCCGAACAGAATGTTTTATGTTCATGTGACAGCCTGTCCGGACTTGAGATAGTGAAAACCCCTACTGGCGTGGAACTGAACAGGGACTTTGACACTTACACCATTGAAAAATTTTAGGTTGAAACAATGATATTCCTCGATTCGTTTTACATGTTTTTAGGCCAACTTGTTGTTTTTCTGGCCGTTTTGATTGTGATATTATTCATTGTAGTTCTGATTTTGGGATATCTGATTGCCCGTAAAAACAAAATCAAATTCCCGAGATTCCTATTGTATATTGTGGATTTACTTTATTCCCCATTTAAAACAATAGCTCATTTTTTAAAATTGAATGATTATTTAATTGACGATATTGCAATCAAAGTGCGTGATGATATCAATAGGGAAAGATTCAGACAAATTCCTGCCGAAAAGACACTAATATTTTTACCACATTGTCTTAGGCACAATGACTGTCCTGCACCACTTCAAAAGGAAGGTTTGAACTGCAGCGAATGCGGATTATGCTCAATCGGAGCAATCAAGAAAAAATCTGAACCTTTAGGTTATAAATTATATATTGTTCCGGGCTCAAGCTTTGTCAAAAAAATAGTCATGGAAAATAAATTTGATGCTGTTCTTGGCGTGGCCTGTCATGAGGATTTAAATCAGATGATGATGCTGCTTTCCGATTATTGTCCTCAAGGAGTTTTGCTTGAAAAAACAGGGTGTTTTGAAACAAAGGTAAATGTTAAAAGGGTATTTGAAAAAATAGATTCCAAATACTAGTCATCAAAATACTTTACAAACTCATCGGATTCCGGAGTTTCACTAAATTCTCGAATAAACTCATGTAAATCATTAATGAGCTCTTCTTTTCTTTTATTTAAATCCTTAATTTGAGAATAATCCTTTTTAATGGATAATATCATGATTATATCCTCAGTTTCAAGAGTCAGCTCAGGATATAATTCATCGAAAAAGTCTTCCATTTTTTTATCCTCTTCCGTGCTGCTGATGAGCTCTTGCAAGATGTCCAGCAGCAATGGCTCCGACAAGGGACAATTCACCTGCAAGTACTGTTGAAGCAACGATTTCTGCAAATTCACGTGCTTTTCCGGAACCTGCTACACCAAGAATTTCCAGTCCTTCATGTGCCACTTCAAGACTTGTTCCTCCACCGACGGTTGCCACAGGCAAATCAGGAAGGTTGACTGAGAAATACAAATCTCCATTTCTGTTTTCTGCAGTGGTTATTCCTAATGATCCTTCAACGACATGGGCGGCATCCTGACCTGTTGCCAAGAAAATTGCTGCAACCATGTTTGCGTAATGGGCATTGAATGCCATAGATCCACTTGCTGCAGAACCTATCAGGTTTTTAGCTGTGTTGACCTCAACAATTGTGTCAACTTCCGTTTTAAGTTTTTTAGATACTATTTCTTTTGGAATTAATATGTCAGCTATAACACTTTTTCCTCTTCCTTCAACAATGTTTATAGCTGCCGGCTTTTTGTCAACACAGACATTGCCGCTTAATGCCAAATGGGTTGCAGTAGTTTGTTGTGCAAGTTTTTCAAGTATTTTTTCAGAGGCTATTGTTACCATATTCATTCCCATACTGTCTCCTGTTGAGAATACAAATCTAGGATAGACATAGCTTCCGACAATTAAGATAGGGTCAATTTTAATTAGTTTACCGTGAGAGGTTGTGCTTTCGGCAATTTGTTTTAACTCATCGAAATTATCAATAAACCACTGTTTGATTTTTAAAGCGTCAACAACATCATCACATTTAATTGCAGGTGCACGTGTCATGATATCAGAAACCACTCTGGCATTTGCACCTCCTGAAGCGGTAATTGTTGATGCACCACGATTGATTGATGCAACCAATGCTCCTTCTGATGTTGCAAGCGGAATGAAAACTTCACGATTGCAGTATTCCCCATTGACTTTTAAAGGCCCTGCAATACCCATCGGAAGCTGTAATACTCCAATTGAGTTTTCAATGTTCCGGGCTGATGCCCTTTCCATGTCAAGAGTATAGCTTGAGATATTTGTTAAATCAATAGAGTATTTCTGTTCAAGAAATTCCCTTCTGATATCGGTTGCCTCTTTGGCGGTCACATCCTTATCAACCTGATAAAGTTTCATTTCGCCGTTTAATAATTTATCAATAATTTCCTGATTTGACATCTACATTACCTTTTTAAGTAAATCTACAATTTCGGATGGTTTTTTAGCCACTTCAACGCCGGCTTCATTCAATGCTTTTGTTTTACTTGCAACAGTACCGGAAGTTCCCTGAATGATTGCTCCTGCATGTCCCATTCTTTTGCCTGGCGGTGCGGTTCTTCCTGCAATGTATGATACAACAGGTTTTGAAAATTCCTCTTGAATGTATTTGCCTGCCCTTTCCTCTGCAGTTCCTCCAATCTCACCGATTAAAACTACTGCATCGGTCTGGTCATCTTCATCGAATCTTCTTAAGATATCAACATAATTGTCTCCTGTTACAGGGTCACCCCCAATTCCCACAGCGGTACTTTGGCCGATGCCCGCATTGGTAAGTTCACTTGCAATTTCATATGTCAGGGTACCGCTTCTTGAAATTACACCAACATTACCTTCTGAAAAGATATGGGTCGGCATGATACCCATTTTACCAACACCAGGAGAGATGATTCCCGGAGTGTTCGGGCCGATAATGGTTGTTCCCATCTGTTTTGCATAAGCCATTATTTTCATACTGTCGTGAACCGGAATGTGTTCAGAAATGATAACGACCAAATCCAAGTGCCTTATTGCTTCAAAAGCGGCATCCTTTGCAAATCTTGCAGGAACAAAAATGATTGAAGCATTAATATCCACTTCATCGGTTGCCTCTTCAAGTGAATTGAAAATCGGAATTTTATCCAAAAACTTTTGACCACCTTTTCCAGGAGTTAATCCTGCTACAATATTAGTGTTGTAATTTAACATTTGTTCTGTGTGGAATGAACCTTGTTTTCCTGTTATTCCTTGAACTAAACATTTTGTATCTTCATTTAATAAAATCATAATTAATCTCCTATCTCAATATCCTAGTTTTATTTTCAAATGGAACAGCTAAATCTATAACATTTCCATTCATAAACGCAGTAGCTGAAAATATTACGCTACCCGGCAATACATTACAAGTTGTCCCCCGTTCAACTAAATAAACATTTTTATTTCCAAGTGCAGCGCCGATCATAGCCCCTGCAATAACGCCGACAGATTCTATATTTTCCACTGTCACCACCACAACAGGATCATCCGTTTCGGGTGAAACATAACCCACGCCAGGTATTTTTCTTGATTTCGGTTCGATATAATCTGATACGTCAGTACAATTTTTCATGCCTTTTGCCGCTTCAATTGCTGAGTTTGCAACATCAGCCACAAAGGGTTCACCACCATATGTATCAAAACCCAAAACGATGGCATCAGGATAGTAACCTTCCCTTATGCTTGCTTCAGCATAGGATATTCCTTCTCCGGCATCATCAGGATTATCTGAAATTCCAGACAAATCGCCGAGATTTTCTGCACTCATCTTTAAAACATTTACCAAACCTTCATTTATAGATTCAAGCAGATTATCTTCCACATATGCACTGACGACAACATCATCACCTGTGACATTTGTCAGCGCAACATCCCTTGCACCTAATTCTTTTACAGTTTG
>JAUNXD010000117.1 GCA_030539985.1 Methanobrevibacter sp. | reverse complement strand
TAATTATATTTTAACATAATTGCTTAAGTACTTAAATACTTTTTGCAAAAATGAAAAATTTATGGGGATACAATGAGAACCATGATTAAATATTTAAGACAAGAGCTCAAAATGAGCCAAAAGGAACTTGGGGACAAAGTTGGTGTTACCCGACAAACCATTAATGCGCTGGAAAATGGTAGGTATAATCCATCTTTGTTTTTGGCATATGAGATAACCCAGGTTTTCAATAAAATGATGTTTAAAGGAGATCGGGAGAAGTATTTTGTTATGGAAGAAATATTTATTTTCGACGACGACTATTATTAGGTGATAAAAAATGATTTTAGATATATATAAAGACGCACTAGAATATTCAGCTAAAGACTGGAAGACATTGGTGATACTAGGGGTAATTTGTTTGTTCAGTTTCCTATTGCTTCCGGCATTTCTAATCACAGGTTATAATTATAGAGTTATCAATACTGCGGTACATGGAGTAATCAACGGTAGAGATCCGTTGCCTGGCTTCGAGGACCTGATAAGCATGTTCATTGACGGGGTAAAGGTAGTGATTGTTCAGATTCTCTATTTGCTTGTGCCAATAGTTATATTTTTAATATTTGCACTTATTGCGGGACAAATCGATGGTGTCGCTTCATCAGCAATAATGATGATTGGATGCATAATAACATTCGTTGCATTTGTGGTTGCAGAGCTGATGACTCAAATGGGATTGTGTCATATGGCATACAATGATGGGGCATTTTCAAAAGCATTTGCAGTATATGAAATAAAGGATGCAATTGACGAGATAGGATGGTTCAAATGCATTGCAACTTACCTCGGACTGATTATCATTACAATAGTCATTTCAGTGGTTGTAGCAGCAATCATAGGAATAATATTTACCGCATTTGGAATATCCGGTGCCGTTTTAGGTGTTAATCCTGGCGGAATATTCATTTTAGGAGCCCTGATTAATTCAGCCGTTACAATGTTTATCGTTGGACCGTACCTGAGCATATTCAATTCAAGATCCATCGGATTGTTATACACAATGCAGATATAAGGTGATTTAAATGGCAAGCATAACAGATTGTGTCGTTGAAGGATTGAAATATCCTTTCGCAGATATTAAAAAAGTTTTTGGATTAGGAGTATTATTTACAATCTTTGAGCTGCTGTTAATGGCTTTAACCATTAAATCAATTGACATAACAAGAATGGTTACAGATACCTTGGAACAGAATGCCAATCTCACTGCATCAGGCATTAACGTCTCAATGTTGCCTAGCGGAGACATTTATCTGGGAGTGGCCATGATGATAATCGTATTTGTTGTGGCATTGTTCATAATGGGATATCAGTATAATGTGATTGACTTCTCAATTAATAAAAAAGAGGACCTTCCTGGATTTACAGACATTCTGGGCATGTTCATTAGAGGAGTTAAATATTTCGCTGTAAGTCTCGTATATGGCATTCCTGTAGTGCTTGTAATGATGTTGTATTGGCTTTCAATTCCTCATTGTTTATTGCTGTAATGCTGATATCATTCTTGTTAGGGGTTATTTGCTATTTGCTTTTGATTATGGCATTAAATAATATGGTTGCACATGGCAGCATTAAAAAGGCGTTCGATTTAAGCGAAATCATTGGCAACATCTCAAATCTGGGATGGGAAAAATATATTGGAACCGTCCTGTTTACAGTGATTGTGTTCGTGATTATCAACATGGCTGTCGGAATTGTTTTGAGCATCCTGAGCGTAGCATTTGCAGCTGCCCTCAATAATCAGGCGATTGTCATCTCAATTGTCATAGGGGTAATTGAAGCATTCTTCGTATCTTCCTATTTAACTGTATTCTTCAGCAGAGTTTACGGATCAATATATAGAGAATCAATCAAATAGTTAGAATGTTTTAAACATTCTACATTTATTTTTTTAATTAATTTTATGGAGGTTTTAATATGGCAGACTATGTCATCGAAACAAACAATTTGTCAAAAATATATTCCAGTGAGAAAGTTGTGGATTCAATCAACATGCATGTCGAAAAGGGAAAAATTTACGGGCTTCTGGGCAAAAACGGAGCCGGAAAAACCACAACAATGTGCATGCTTTTAAATTTAACATATCCAAGTGAGGGGGAAATATTTCTTTTCGGAAAAGATCCTAAAAAATATTCAAAAGACATTTATCCAAAAATAGGTTCAATCATTGAAACTCCAGGATTCTATGAGAATCTGACAGCTTATGAAAACCTCAAAATAATTTCAAAGCTGAGGGGAAATTATAATCCTGTAAAAATCGAATCAGTCCTTAAGATGGTTAACCTGGAAAATGCAGAATCAAAAAAATTCAAGGACTTTTCATTAGGTATGAAACAGCGTTTGGGAATAGCTGCGGCCATTATGCATAATCCCGAACTGCTGATTCTGGACGAGCCGATAAATGGTCTTGATCCATTTGGTATTAAGGAAATCCGGACATTGCTTAAAAGGCTGTCCCATGAATTTGGAATAACAATCCTGATTTCATCACACATCTTAAGTGAAATAGAAAACATTGCAGACGTAATAGGATTCATGGACAATGGGGTTCTTATTGAAGAAATCACAAAAGAGGATCTGCACAGAAAACTCGATAAATTTGTCGAATTTGAAGTATCTGACATTGAACTTGCAGTAGGGATTCTTGAGGAACTTGGACTTGGGGCAAATAAGGATTTTGCATATGTGGATGATGTAACAATTTATCTGTATTCCCATCTTGAATTGAGGGATACCTTCAATAGTTTATTTGTTAAATCAGGAATTGATGTTTCAAAGGTCAGCTTATGTGAAGAAAACCTTGAGGAATTCTTTACAAGAATTATAGGCAATAATTGAGGTGATTAAATGCTAACTTTCATTGGAATGGAATTTCTAAAACTTAAAAGATCAAACATATTTCTGTTGAGCATGATTGGGGCTGTACTGCCTCCCTTGCTGATGTTCATTGCAGTTTCGGCATTCGGTGAAGGTAATACGTTTCAGATGCTGTTGGACAACGTCAACATGTACATGTCAGCATTGTTTGCAGTGCTTCTTTTTGCTATAATCATTTCATACCTTTTCGGAAGGGAATATAACGAGCATACTTTAAAGGCAATGTTGTGTCTGCCGATATCAAGAGGCAAATTCATAATCGCCAAATATGTCATGTTTCTGGTATGGATTGTGATTTTGACAGTAGTCACAACGCTTTCAGCAGTAGCTTTCGGATTTGTTGCAGGTCTTGAAGGGTTTACAGTAAAGCTATTAATTGACAGCTTCGCACAGCTTCTTCTGGCAAATGTGTTGTTGTTTTTGACATTCTCTCCATTCGTATTTGTGTCACTGCTCATTACAAACATGGTTCCTGCAATGGTTGGAGGCGCTGCACTGTCACTTGTGAATCTGATGATATACGGTCAAAGCTGGGCTCCCTATGTTCCGTGGGTGTGCCCATATCTGATTGCTTCCGGTGAAATAGCTGAATATGGAGTAAACATTGGCATACCTTATGGTATTATTTTAGCCACTTTTGTAATTGGGATGGCAATTTCATACATTTACTTTACCCGCACTGATGTTTCACTATAGATATTAGTTATCATCTGCTCTCTCTAATGATTAAAATATATTAACGGTATAATGTTAATTAGGAAGTGATATTATGAATCATGAAAATCAGAAGTTTTGCCAGTCATGTGCAATGCCTTTGTACAATGATGATATCTTAGGAACAAATGAAGATGGATCTAAAAACGAAGATTACTGCATATACTGCTTTAAGGATGGTGAATTCACTTCAGATAGGTCTATGGAGGAAATGATGAATTTCTGCATCGAAAAGATGTGTGAATGCCATCCTGATATGGATAAATCCGAAGCATCCTCAATGATGAAGGATGTATTTCCAAAATTAAAAAGATGGGCTGATTAGTCCTAAAAATAGTTTTTTTTAATTTAAAGCACTGGATTAATATCCAGTGCTAATTCGGTATTTTTGGATTATGTTAAGATTTGTTAATACCCTCTGTTGATGATATGAACAAACCGTATTGAGGCTGATAATGATTAACTTTTGATAAGTTATAACAATCTGTTCATTGGGTGATAATCAACAGGTTCTGTTCCCAGAGGTTTTGCAGCTTCTGAAATGAACATATCTGTTTGAGCTACTGCAGGAAATGCAATGTCTGCATTTTCAATTGGTCCAAAGAGAACGAAATCTCCTGCACACATAACCTGCACAATGTTTGCACCAATATCACAAACTGTAAATGCGTTTTTATTGCCCGCTTTTTTATATTCTCTCAACCAGTCCCATGCAGATGGAACGTTGTGAATTCCAGATCCTACTGGATATCCCCATTTTGCCTTTTCGGCAAAGGAAGTTCTAGCGGCAATACCTGCACCTTGACCTAAAGGTGTTACTGCAGTATCCATCATGAATCTGTCGATACCACAATCGGCAGCGACTTCAAGCAATCCTTTTTCATATGCGCCGTCGTCCCCATCTTCCCACATTGCCATTTTTCCTTCAATGGTAGCATTCATTGGATTAAATCCTAAGATTATGGAGGCTGAGATGTTGGTTTCGGCAACTGCATCTAATTCGGATTTGTCTGCAGCCATGTTAATTGAATTGTATATTGCTCTTTCTGTAAGGCCTGTTTCATCAGCATATTGTGCACCTGCGACTCTGGCTTCTCCTGAAGTTGAATCTATAAGGAATGGTGCATCACAAATTTCTCCAATATATTCGATATATTTTGGAAGTGCTTCTACTGTCTGTCCAAAGACCTGTACAATATATGGATTGCCTGTAACATCTGAAATTGATGCCATATCATTAACTAATTGCTCAGCTCGAGCTTTATCAAAATCTCCTGTTAATTCATCATTAAGAATATTGTGTCCACCATAGAAAATGGTTCCCGCCAGAACGGTAGGATATTCTCCAGGCTGTCCACCCATTTTGACTCCTGCGAAGTCAAAAACTACTTGTTCTTTATCAAATTTAAACATTTAATTTAACCTCTATATTTTTCGACCTATTCAATTTCACTTTATAAAAATTAAAGTTAGGTCTATCAATATATTTGATTTGAGCATATATAAGCTAATATTATTAATTTAATAATAAATTTGAAATATATTGAATTTCTGTTTAATAAATTTTAATCAATTATGTACAGTTCAATTAAAAAAGTATTTGATTAATGCAATGTTTTGATGAAACTGGAAAATTTTAGTCTTATTTTAGCCAATATCTCTTTAAATTTGTGAAATAAGTAATTATTAATGATTAATCATGAATGTGTGATTAATTTTGAATTTTGGCGATGAATCGATGAAATAACATTTGGAGATTGGTTTTTATAGGAGCTTCTATTTGATTTTAAATATTTTTACTATACTTTGACAATGGGGGTTCAACTGATGAAATGGGTGTCTTAAATCTTTTACAAAAATTGATGAAAAAAAGCCATGATCCATTGTAAAATTGAAATGGTTAATGGAGATATATTGAAATTATTTTTTGGGTTTGATTATGGCCAATTGGGTATTTTTGAATATTGTTATTAATTTAATAATATAGGTTTATATATGATTTAAAATATAATTTATTATAATTAAATTTTAT
>JAUNXD010000116.1 GCA_030539985.1 Methanobrevibacter sp. | reverse complement strand
AAGCTGAAAATACTACAGAAGCGGTTCTTGAAGCCGATCTCGTCATTATAAAGACTGTTAATAATTCCACTCCTATGAAGGGTGATACTGTCACATGGACTTTGGTTGTTATCAATAAGGGTCCTGACAGTGCGGTTAATGTTGTTGTTAGTGATAACTTGCCAAATGGCATCAGATTAGTAAATGGAGGCAGTAATGTTTCATTCACTATTGCTCTTCTTGAAGCCGGCAAGAATCAGACATTCACCTTTGAAACCGTTGTTGAGGTAAGTGACGCCGACATTACTAACATTGCTAATGTTACCAGTGACACTTACGACCCTAATGAGACCAATAACGAGGACAATGAAACCATTGAGGTTCCACCAATATCCGACCTGGTCATTGTTAAAACAGTAAGCAATTCAACCCCTCGCAAGGGAGATGTGATTGTCTGGACAATAAGCGTTACCAATAACGGTCCTGATAATGCAAAAGAAGTTTTAATTGAAGATGTGCTGCCGAACGGATTGACATTCATCAGCGGTGATGTATCAAGAAACAATAATCGTATTTACAAGTTAATTGATAAGATAGCTAAGGGGGAAACAGTAAACATTAGCTTCAAAACACGTGTTGATGTTACAAACGTCAATATTACAAATATTGCAGTCGTATCATCCAATAAAACATACGACCCTAATGAAACCAATAATGAGGACAATGAAACAATCAGCGTTGACCCTGAAGCGGACATATCAATTACAAAAACAGTTTCCAATCCTAAACCTAAGAAAGGTGATTTGATTGTATGGACAATTAAAGTCACTAACAATGGACCGGACACTGCATTTGATGTTGTAGTCACCGAACAATTGCCTGAAGGATTGCATCTAACCAAAGCAGTTGGAAGTAAGGGGTCATTCGAGGGCAATGTCTGGAAAATCGGCAACTTGACCAAAGGTCAGAGCGCTACATTGGAACTCACTACAAGAGTACTGATTTCAAACGGCAGGATTGCAAACATTGTTGTCGTCAACAGTTCCACTTATGATCCTAATCAAACCAATAACAATGATACTGAAATCATTGTGGTTGAAGAGGATGACGGTGGAAATTCACCTGTTCCGGCGGATGATGATGACGACAGCGGAACTGATAGTCCTTCCGATAAGGGAAGTCCGGTTAATAATCCGCCTAAATCAAAAATGCATGCTACCGGTAATCCGATAGTAATTGTTCTTTTAGCGCTGTTGGCTGTTTGCGGTATAACATTAAGAAGGAAAAATTAGAATGGGAATTAACTTTCCCATAATTTTATTTTTTTGCTTTTTTTCAAACATTGATTTAATTCATTTAATGATTAAAATTTCGATATTGTCTATCGTTAACTATTATTTTAATCAATGCTATTTTTCAAAATATTGATTCATCACTATATTTTCAGCATTATCCGCAAGTTAATAGGATTCAAACATTTTAAAAGTTATTAGTGAAATATATAATAATGATTAGATTATATTGTGTGATTAAATGAAAAGTGATAATGTTAAAAAAGGAATTCAAAGAGCACCGCACAGATCCCTTTTAAGGGCCTGTGGGCTTGATGATGAGGATTTCAAAAAGCCGTTCATCGGTATAGCAAACAGTTTTACAGACATTGTACCAGGTCACATTCACCTCAGGGAACTGGTGGAATTCGTCAAGGACGGTATCATAGCCGCCGGCGGTATACCATTCGAATTCGACACCATGGCGGTTTGTGACGGTATCAGCATGAACCATGAGGGAATGAAGTACTCCCTTCCTTCAAGGGAAATAATCGCCGCTACAGTTGAGTCAATGACTAATGGCCATGCATTTGACGGTCTGGTATTGATTCCAAGCTGTGACAAGGTGGTTCCGGGAATGATTATGGGTGCGGCACGTGTCAACGTACCGTCCATTGTTGTTACTGGCGGACCAATGCAGTCAGGTGAATACAAAGGCAAGCCGGCTGATTTGATTACAGTATTTGAAGCTGTCGGCGCATACTCCGCAGGTAAGATGAGCGAAGAGGAAGTTATGGAACTTGAAAGATGCGCCTGTCCGGGGGCTGGAAGCTGTTCCGGTTTATTTACAGCCAATACCATGGCCTGTATTGCTGAGACTATGGGATTGTCCCTTCCAAGCTGTGCAACAACCCATGCAAGAACAGAGGAAAACAATCAGATTGCTTATGAGTCCGGAAAACAGATTATTAAACTTGTTGAAGAGGACATCAAACCATCCGACATCATGACTCAGGAATCATTCAACAATGCCATAGCGGTTGACATGGCACTGGGCGGTTCATCAAACACTGCACTCCACATTCCTGCACTTGCAAGTGAAGTCGAGGGTGTGGATGTTGATTTGGAACTATTCGATGAGATATCAAGGAAAGTGCCTCACATTGCACTGATTTCACCTGCCGGTGAGGATTCAATGATGGATCTGCACCTTGCCGGTGGTATCCAGGCGGTTCTTAAGACTTTAGGTGATAAGATTGACACCAATCAGATGACAGTCACCGGCAAGACAATCGCTGAAAACCTCAAAAGCGTTGAAAACAGAAACACTGATGTCATCCATACATTGGACAATCCTGTTCATGAGGACGGTGGAATCGCAATACTTAAAGGTAATCTCGCACCTAACGGCAGTGTCGTTAAAAAAGGTGCAGTGGCAGACCACCTCATGCATCTTAAGGGACCTGCAAAGGTATATGACTCAGAAGAGGATGTTACAAAAGCAATATTTGACCATGAAATCGAGGAAGGTGACATTGTAGTAATCCGTTATGAGGGACCTAAAGGCGGACCTGGAATGCGTGAAATGCTCAATCCAACTTCCGCCCTTGCCGGCATGAACATCAAGGACGTGGGACTTATAACCGACGGCAGGTTTTCCGGCGGAACACGGGGACCATGCATAGGCCACGTATCTCCTGAAGCACGTGAGGACGGCCCGATTGCAGCCATTCAAAACGGGGACATCATTGAAATCGACATTGAAAACAGACTGATAAACGTTGAGCTGACAGATGAGGAAATCCAATCCAGGTTAAAGGATGTAAAACACCCTGAAAGTGATGTTACCGGATGGCTGGCACTGTATCAGAAACTTGTCCACTCAGCCGACACCGGAGCCATCCTGAGGTAGTGTTAATATGGATATACTTAAATACTCAGACATTGATTTGGCTGAAACCGTGAAAAGGTCAGAGCAGGACGTTAACAATGTCCTGGGCACCGTATCCGAGATTCTTGAAAATGTCCGTGTAAACGGTGATAAGGCTGTCGGTGAGTATACTGAAAAATTCGACGGTGTTACAATAGAAAATTTGAAAGTATCCAAAGATGAAATTGCCGAAGCCTACGGGACACTGGACAGTGAATTATTGACCGCTCTTAAAAATGCCGCTTCAAACATTGAGAAATTCCACAAAAAACAGATTCCCGATGAGTGGAATATTGAAGTGACACCTGGAGTTGTTGCAGGTCAGATTGTAAGGCCAATCAATTCAGCCGGATGCTACATACCGGGGGGCAGGGCAGCCTATCCATCATCAATACTGATGACTGTAATACCTGCAAAAATCGCTGGAGTCGAAAAGGTGGTTTGCGTAACACCACCACAGAAGGATGGTAAGATTCTGGATGCTATTCTTGTTGCGGCCGATATTGCGGGGGCTGATGAAATCTATAAGGTCGGCGGTGCACAGGCAATCGCCGCACTTGCATATGGGACCGAATCAGTGCCTCGGGTAGAAAAGATTGTGGGTCCGGGAAATATATTCGTTACCGCTGCAAAGAAACTGGTTTATGGTCAAGTAGATATTGAGTTTCCGGCAGGACCCTCTGAAGTGCTGATTCTTGCTGATGAAACCGCAAACCCAGAGTTTCTTGCAACAGACATACTGGCACAGGCCGAGCATGACCCTAACGCTTCATGCTTTCTGGTAACTGACAGTGAGGATTTGGCCCTAAAGACTGATGAATTCGTAAAGGAACTGACCGTGGTTGCGCCTAGGTGTGAAATTATCGAGGAGTCATTGTCTAAAAGTGGAAAAATCATTATCACTGATACATTTGAAGAAGCAATTCATGTTACAAATGAATATGCTCCTGAACATTTAATCATATCCACTAAAGACGATGATGAAACTTTATCACACATCAACAATGCCGGTTCAATATTTTTAGGCCAATATTCGCCTGTTGCTGCCGGTGATTACGGATCAGGAACAAACCACGTGCTTCCGACAGGAGGAGGTGCAAAGATGTATTCCGGTCTTTCAACCGAAGCCTTCATTAAAAAGCCAACAGTTCAAAGATTAACAAAAGACGGGTTAAAAGAGTTGTCCAAGACTTCAGTTCCTATTGCTGAATACGAGGGATTCTTTGCTCATGCAAATTCATTCAAGACAAGATTAAGGGATGATTAGATGGATTTTGAAAGGGTAGACATGCGCGAGATGAAAGAAGAGGAAATGATCAAGGCCGGGGAAATGGCAGAGATAGTCTTCAAACTCAATCATACATTGCCAAACACTGATGAGTACAACAATCTTTTAAAAGAGTTGTTGGGCGATAATTTAGGTGAAAACAGTCAAATCATAGCTCCTATTGCCGGTGCGGCATTTGACCGTTTGAAAGTGGGCAATAATGTTTTTATCAACTCCAACTCATTGCTGATGGCCCGTGGCGGAATAACAGTGGAAGACGATGTCATGATGGCGGCAAACGTTCAGCTTCTCTCAAACAACCATGACGAGTATGACAGGCAAGTTATAACCTGCAAACCGATCCATATCAAAAAGGGAGCCTGGATTGGTGCCGGAGCAAGCATCCTTCCCGGTGTTACAATCGGTGAGTATGCTATTGTCGGTGCTGGGGCTATTGTCACAAAGGATGTCGGTGACTATGAGGTTGCCGTTGGCGTACCTGCCAAGGTTGTCAAAACATTGGATAAGGATAAGTTCTGATATCTTATCCGCTTTTTTTATTTTCATTACAATTTTTTAATTCCCTTATAACTTTATTAAATAACTTTAATTTTGATAAAAAAGATTCTACATTATTTAAATATCATTGATTTTAATATATTTTATTCATAGATGAATTAATAACTTAATTGCCTGATTGGAAATGTAGTTATGTATGTCTATTGTTTCCTCTTGTATTGGAGGTGAGGGATTCATTTTAGGTATTCTGATGATACTTGACATTGTATTGATTATGCTTGATGTCATTGTAATCTATAACCATTACCATGGCTGATAGGGTAATCTCTTATGACTGATGAATTTTGTAAGGTTGGTTCTTGATTTTTCAAGGTCTACCAGCTGGAAGTTTTGCGTAACTCTTCCCAACATTATTTTTAAATTTAAAGAATTTTCAACGCTTATTTTTAAAAAATAACTTGTTTTTGAATAGTTTAGTAAACTTTATATATTATGGAAATCTAAATTCTTATTCAAGAATATGAGTTACTCATATTCTGTACTTTCTTTACAAAAGGAAAAAATTAGGTAATAAACAGTTGTCTAATCTGGTGGTAGTTTATGGGGTTTTCCTATAAACTTAGACAACACTTATTTTTAAATTTTTAATAATTTAATTAAATTATTTTTACAAACCTCGAGGTGAATAATTTGCAA
>JAUNXD010000115.1 GCA_030539985.1 Methanobrevibacter sp. | reverse complement strand
TAAAGACAACCGAGACTACAGGTTTGAAATCTCCGATTCATTTAAAAGGTCATTGGCCAGTCAGGTATTCCTAAACCACCTCAATGACGCCCTTAAATACATATTCTTCAAATATGAGAATTTCTACAAAAATGATGACTGCTTCAGACTCTATGAGAAATACTCACGTGAAGACGTATTGAGGCTTTTGAACTGGGACTACTACATGAACGGGCAAAACATCGGAGGATACAAAATCAAATACGATACCTGTCCGATATTCGTAACATACAACAAGGCAGAAGACATCTCCGAGACAATAAACTACGAAGACCACTTCATATCAAAGACACGCTTCAACTGGATGAGCCGCAACAACCGTAAGGTATCCTCAAAGGAACTGGAACCACTCGTTAACTATAACGGCATTGACATTGAACTTTTCATCCAGAAAAACAATGATGAGGGAATTGAATTCTACTACATCGGCCAGCTGACCCCATTATCATATAAGCAGGTATACAGGACAATTGGCGGTAAGGAACAGCCAATCGTTAACTTTAAGTTTGAAATCGGCACCGAAGTAAAGGATGAGATTTACTCATATTTCATCAATGACTGATTTTTTTAAAGTGTCCTTCACAGGCAATACAATATTGATTTAAAATCGTTTAATTTTTAATTATGGAACAATATTGCATTTAAATCATAAAAAAAGAATATTTAAATAGTTATTTTGATAAATAACTAATTATGAACTCTAAAAATGAATTTTTAGACAAAACATATAAACAATACAATGACTATAATTTCAAAAGTATTCTAAGACAGCGTGCAAATGGGCTTTTGAAATTCATAGGTATTCCATATGAGATTGAAAATGTTTTGTCATCTGAATATACGAATTTAGGACCTTCAATTTCCCGACTGGACTTTGTAGGCGAAGTCATAAAAGATGGAGAAATCATAATTCTCATTTTGGAATGTCAAACGAAACTTCCCAATGAGGATGATATCAAGCGATTTTTCCAATATGTGTCCTCATTACGCATTTTCAAGAACAATCATTTCGAATTATATATACTGTGTACCCAAAAGGTGCCTTACACTAAAAAAGACTTTGTCATTAATGATGAATGCACATATGTGATGCATATGATCTCCCTTAAGGACTATAGGGCAAAGGATATATTTAAAAACATTGAAGACAAATTAAAAAACAAGGAAGAAATAACTGATGAGGACATTGCATCATTGCAGGTAATAGTCTACACCGATTATGAGGAATCTGAACTTGAAATCCTGATTAAGGCGCGCAGACTGATTGAAGAAATCGCAATATGTTCAAAAATGGATTTGAATGAGAAAAGGGCAATAACATATCTTTTGGATGTGTTGGGCACCAATATGCTGGATGATGGAGAACATGAAAAATATGTTGAGGTGAATGAGATGTTACTTAATCCTGTGGAAAGATATATGGAAAACAAAGGCAGGCAAGCTGGTTTGCAAGCGGGTATGGAAGAAGGTATTAAGGAGGGTAAGCTTGAGGTTGCCAGATCCTTATTGAAGGAAGGTTTTGATATTGAAATGGTTGTTCGCATTACCGGTTTGTCCAAAGAGGATATTTTAAATGCAAAATAGATTATTTCTTGATTTCTTCTTTTATCTGAGATGATGGAGTTGGTGAATGAGATGTTACTTAATCCTGTGGAAAGATATATGGAAAACAAAGGCAGATAAGAAGGTAAACTTGAGGTTGCTCAATCATTATCGGATAACGGTTTTGATATCGGGCATGTTGTTGAACTTACCGGATTGTCTAAAGAGGATATTTTGAATGCCGAAATGAGGAAGATGAAATAATAACCGATGAGAATGACCCTGATTATGATGAGGACGCTCTTGTTGCAACATTCACTCTTCCAAACAATACTGCTGGTTCAGTTGGAATTTTTGCATTAGATGCTTCATCAAATGAGTTATTTGAAGCGAATATTCCGGATTTGGATAATTTAGGCGAAAATTGGTTTATTGATGGTAATGGAAGCCTTAACTGTAAAGTGGCATTAAAGAATTTGAACTTTTATGGTGCCAGTGATGGAGTGGATTTCTGGTTCTGCGTTTTTGATGAGGGTGGTGAAGAAATTTATGAATATTCCCATTGGGCAACCCTTGAAATTGGCGAGTCATACATAAAATTTTACCCTGATGCGAATCCTATTCAACTAATTGTCCGTGAAGAGTTCATGAACACCACTAATTTGACTGAACGATTTTTAGCATTCAGACTTAATGAAAAAATTGAAGGAAACGTTACAATAATCAGAAACTGGGGTGATGTGGTATACAATAAGAATTTTGCCGCTATACTCTCTCCGTATCCTAGGTGTTACATGGTGGAGATAGGAGACAATGGCACATTCATTTTTGAAAATGCTACCGACGGCAACCATATCACAATTGCAGTCACTGATGAGAATGGAAATGAATTAATCCATAAGAATTACATATATCTGCTTGAAAACAACACCTTCCGTTTGGAGGAGGATATGGATGAAAGCGATGTCAACATTGACGTTACCGACATCGACCCTGAAGAAAGCGATGAGACTTTCGCTTCAATTTCACTTCCAAAAAAGGCAGGTTCTTTCATAATATGTCTTTTAAATGATCAGGATGTCGTATTGTATGCTGAAAATTTGGCTGCAAGCGATAAAGTCTATGAAGATGAAGGTGAGTTCACCCTGGATGTTTCACTTGATGATGTCAATGAATTCATTTCAAGAAACAACATATCCGGTGCAAAAAGCCTCAAAGAGTTAATTGATTCCGGTAAAATCAATGACCCGGATGTCATATTATTTATGCACGTCTATGGCGGCGAACCGTTTGCATTTGAAAGATATGTGATTACCACGGAAACCCCTGATGGCATGATTCTTTTCGATGAATTCGAAACCGCACAAGCCGAATACTGCAATCTGGAAATAATCATGGATGATGACTATAAAAAAGATGTGATTGCAATCATCACAGTTAAGGATGAGTATGATGCCACAGTTGTAATTAAACTCAATGGAAAAACCGTTTATGAGCAAAAATTAAATTATAAAGACGGAATTCTTACTCCCGAAAATTGCAGTCAATTCTTCATTGCCCTAGATAATCTCACCGGGGATTTGGAAGCCTGTGAATATGAAATGTATGTTGCCATCTACGATGGTGATGAGCTTCAGTGGGATAATGAGGATGAACAGCCTTTCCTTGTACTGTATGAACAGCAAATAGCCAAAAATGAAAACACATCAATTGAAATCATTCCGGCAGGAACTTTAATGGATGAAAATGACACACTCGTCATAATTAAAACAAACAACGCCACAGGTGATGTGGTAATATTCATGGATGATTCTGAAATCCCTGTCATAATTCCATTGTCCGATGCAAGACATGATGAAAACACCGACACTTACATTATCGGTTCCAAGGAGCTTGGTCTTGCATATGCCGGCGATTATAAGCTCAACGTCACCTATGACAACGTTAATATTATAGGTAACATCAGTTCCACTTCAAACCTTGACATTGAAATCAGGGACTGTGACGGCATCATATACACTGGTGAATATGGTGACAACACTGAAATTGCAGCTTTCAGATTCGTTGACGGTGAAATCAACTCCACAAATGTCAATGGTACAGTCAATGTTTTAGTCTATCTTGATGGTGAAACCCCAACCCTGTGCCTTGAAAAGGACATCAAGGATTTGGTTTTCGATGAAAACATGCGCGCAATCATAATTCCTGTAAACGAACTGGAAAATGTAGGTGAAGGCTTAAACGGAACCTATAAGGTAGCCATAATATATGAAGGTGGAAGCGAAGCTCCAATAACTGCTGAATCCGAGATAACCTTCAAGATTTTTGGTGCGGATGATTTCGGCATTAAAATAACCGACACTGAAGTCACATTCGAAAACTATCCTGAAATCGGCGGAGAGTTGATATGGGTAATCGACTGGTTGAAATGGCCTGTTTCCATGGATTCCTTAAGGGAAGAGGGAACATATTCAATCCCATTAAATGTATTCCCATTCATTTCTGATGGAAAACCTCATAACTTCTCATTCGTTTTCAAAACAAAAGACGGCAAGGAGTTATTGCTTGCAAATAAAGTAATAAATCCTGCAGATCCCTCACTTAAAATCGCCGTTGCAAACATTGAGGAAGGTGCCTCCGCAAATGTCACCATCACAGCGGATGCCAATTTCTCAGGCATTGTGGTTGTAAAAATCGGAACCGCCAGCTACAACGTTTCAGTTGTAAACGGTTCAGGCTCCCTTGCGGTCCCTAACCTTGCCGCCGGAACCTATATTGCAACAGCAACATCTGCAGAATCCGGATTGTTTGCAAACGCAACAGCAACCACCACATTTACCGTAACCAAAAAGGCCGCTCCTGCACCTGCCAAAGACACGGTCAAACTTACCCTCAAAAAGGTAAAGGTCAAAAGGTCAGCCAAAAAACTGGTTTTAAAGGCAACCTTGAAAATCAACGGAAAGGCCAAAAAAGGTCTTAAGGTTAAATTCAAGTTCAACAAGAAAACCTACACTGCAAAAACCAACAAGAAAGGTGTTGCAAAAGTCACCATTAAAAAGAAAGTCCTGAAAAAACTTAAAGTTGGCAAAAAGGTTACCATTCAGGCCAGTTACGGCAAAACAGTTAAAAAATTGAAAGTGAAAGTTAAAAAATAAGGATTGATTTCCTTATTTTACTTATTTTTTTTTAAAATATCCATTTCCATTCTTCTTTTCAATTGAATAATCAGTGAAAGAAAATGCTTTTCATGAAAGTTATATATAGTTTTCATTTTAAAGATAATATTATATTCAATGAATTGAAAAAGAGTTGAAGAATCATGAAATTTAAAAAGATAATGCTGATAACGTTCCTGTTATTGGCGGTTTTAACAATTGGTGCTGTCAGCGCATCTGATGATGTTTCAGATGAAAACCTGACAGTTAGTGATGGGGGAGATGATGCAATCGTCCCTGATGATGATTTGGTATCTTCCTGTGATGTAGATGATGAAATAGGTGATGACCAAAGGGAAAATATTTCTACATATATTCATGTTCCAGAATCCGTAAGGGCAGGGGAATTGGATGAGTATGATGTTGAAGATAATTTTGTTGTCACATGCGATTTTTATTGGGTTGGGGATGAACCAACTGGTAATTTTTCCGTATTGATTGATGACAAACAAGTTTACACAGATTTGGTAAGTGATCATTATTATTACAATTACAATCCGTGTTTTGAGTTGAATAAATTGAATTTGGGCTTTGGAAATCACACCGTTCAGGTTAAATATGGTGGTGATGATAATTATCTGCCGTTTACCGAAACACGCACTTATGAACTTTATTACATGAAAGAAATAGTTCCAAATCCAGTATTGATTGGAAATTGGAACCAGCAGCAACTGATTATTGACTTTACATTGAATGCAACAGGCAGTTTGAAAGTGTTAGTTGATAATAAATCTGTAAAAACATATGAAAGATGAATTGATTCCCGCTATTAACCAAGCATTGCCAAATGCCGAGACAGTTCAATACGGTTACAAGAATGTTCTCATACAAAATGAACCCGGCGGCAGCCAAAACCGCAACAGCTGCTATTACTACACCCAT
>JAUNXD010000114.1:2915-5691 GCA_030539985.1 Methanobrevibacter sp. | reverse complement strand
TTTGGAACCTGAATTCATTTACCCTGTGATATACGGAGATTGAAACAGAACCTACATTAACAACTGGAGATGTTAATGTGAATGTCCATGCCAGAAATTAAATCTTGTGAGCAACTACTGATTTAAATTGACATTAACTATTATGTAGATAATAGCGATATTGACACAACCATTTAAGATATTTATTTAACCAATGAAAATTAATTAAATTAATAGGTGAATTATATGCCAAAGAAATATGCTTTAGCACCATGTAATGGTATGAGTCCAAATGGATTAGTATCCCGTGTTGCAACAGGAGATTGTAAAAAAGAGAATGAAAATGTGATTTCAATATGTATGGGTTCAACATCAGCAGATATTGAAGGAACTAATGATGAGATGCTTAAAAAATTTCCAATAATATCCATTTGCGGGTGTCAGGGAAATTGTGTCACTAAAATACTTGAAAATCGTGGAATTGATATTTATAAAACAATTAACGTTGAAGAAATATTAAAAGAGGAAAAAGTATCTGCTAAAGACCCTTTCCGTTTAGATAACGAATCAGAACAATGTGTTGAAATCATTAAAAAAGAATTAAATAAAATAGTAACTGAATAATTTTCTATTTTTTAGAAAATTAATTTTTGGGTAATCTTTGTTGCAGATTCAACCATTTTTGGACAGATTTCTTTGAAGAGATTGTTATCAATTGCATATTTAATCCCTTCTTCAGTTCGAATGTCACAATCAAGTAAATCTCGGCAAATATATGATCCATTTTCTTTTTTAAAACTATCTAAGAATTTCACACACATTTCATCGCTTTTACTTTTATTTTCACCATATTTCAAACCTAATGCCATTATAGCACCAGTGCAAGCTCCACAAACTTCTCCTTTACGCATACCGCCTCCAAATGATATGCTGATTTTAAATGCCTGTTCTCTTGAAAGTCCAAACTCTTCACAAAATACCGCTAAGACAGCTTGTGAACACATATAACCATCTTCAAATAATTGTACTGCTTCTTCTACATAATTCATGATATTAAATATCTTTTTGTTAAGTATATAAATTTTAATGGACAACACAGTTTAATATATTCCAGACCATAGCAACCTTGCCATACCCATGTTATAAGCGAGCCAATTCATCCAGGCCGACCCTGTAGCGACCAGAGGGAGGTGTGTGCGGGAGGTCGGTGAATAGAATTGGGAGCAATATTCAGGTGTGGAAACGACTCTTGTTGATAGGTTCCGTAAATCTGTAATCAATGAGTTAGTTTAATTATATTTTCCATTATGTTCCGTCCGAGCGTAAGCGAAAGGCCATACTATTTGCATAACGATAATGGTTTTGTCAAGCTTGAGGAACGGGGGCTTGTCCCCTATTCAGGTTTTAGTTTTGAAGTAGATGGATTTGTCAAATTTAAGAACTGACCATTTATCGGTCGGTTCGAGGGTTAAGTTTTTTAAACTTGATTAAGATATTTAAGGGAAAGCGCCACATAAAACACTTCCTCAATGAATAACGAGTTTTTCCTACATATCAAAAATTTAGCTCCGGTAAAAAGCAATAAACACCATCATAGCTATATTCTGGTTCTGTTAAAACTTATATCTTTCAAAATCAAATAAAAGTAATAAAAATATATATGCTTCTTAGTTGAATATTATAATTTGAGAGCTAAAAGCAGTAAATATTTTGTATTGTATACGGGCAACAAGATTTTTAATGATTTGACCGTTATAATATTTAATATTTGTTTAAGCACATAATAACTTAGTATTGATTATTTAATAGTTTAATAAATTATTATTCATTCTTATTTTCATAAAAAGAGTTTTTTAATTAATTATTTTTATGGCTGTTTTTAGGTGGGTGCTTATATTTTGTATAGTGTTGGTATAACATTAATTTTATATGGATTTTGATTAATGGGTATGTTCCATCACTTAGTTTATCAATTTATTTTTGAATATGTTCTCTAATTCGATTTTAGTTTCATCATCATAGAAGTCATTGCCCAAATCGGTTGTTAATGTGAACATTGCGAGTTCATAAATTACTTTATTAAGTTTTTTCCCTTTATCGGTTAATATGTATTCAATATTTTGGTTATTTTCATTGCTGTTTCTAGAGATAAGTCCGTTTTCTTCCATTTCTTTTAGACAATTGCTTAAAACTTTATTGGATAAATTAGGTTTTCCATCTTTAAATTCATTAAAACGTTTTTTTCCAAAAAACATATCTCTCAAGATTTGAATAACCCATTTTCTGCTAATCAATTCCATGGCAAGTTCCATTGGACATTTTTCTGCTTTTTTATCATTGTTCATGTAATGTCTCCTAAACTGTTATAATATTTATTAATCAATATTAATTACTTTTAAGTAACCTAGCAGTAACTTTATTCTTTTTATATCTGTTGAAATATATTACTATTAAATAAAAGCTTGACTTTTATTAAAATTTAAGGTGATAAATATGAAATTTAATGCATGGAATGATAATGAGAAATTTTTCTCATCAAAAATCGCACAAAATGTAATTTCTACCGCTTGTGGTTCTGACATTAACACTGCTTGTGGTAGTGATGTGACTGCTTCTGCTTGTGGTTCTGACATTAACACTGCTTGTGGATCAGATATCTCCACAGCTTGTGGTTCAGACAGATTTTAAGATTAATTCAATCTTAAATCTTTTATTTTTTTATATATTATTTTTTTGAGGTGTTGTTTTTTATGGCTGATTTTTTTGCATTTCAATGGCATATCCTTGATGACTGTGA
>JAUNXD010000114.1:0-2815 GCA_030539985.1 Methanobrevibacter sp. | reverse complement strand
TTGTTGAAAATAATGCGGGTTTATTCAGCTTTGCAAGATATTGTCCTACAAGCCTTGAAAAGGCAACACAAATGACTCCTGAAGATTATAAAAACTTTTTGGAAAAGGTATGGCAAAAGTACAATGAATATAAAGACAGCAAAACATTTTTTACACTAAAAGATCATCTGTGGACGTTACTCTTATATGAAAAAGGATTATATGAGATTCCAGAAAATTTGAATGAGGATGTTGTCTATGATGGATGCAATTGCGGAAACAGTCATTTGACAATTTTACCGTCAGGTGATGTCTTCGCATGTCGCAGAATGGACAGTAAAGTTGGAAATGCCTTAAATGAATCAATATATGATATTTTCATGGGTGATGATATGGATGAATACAGACAATTTGAAAAATTCGAAAAATGCAGCCGATGCGAATTGCTGAGATTCTGCAGAGGATGTCCGGCGGTAAGCTACGGAACAACCCATGACATGTATTCTCCAGACCCTCAATGCTGGAAAGAGGTGTTATGATGAAAGCAGTTGTTTTGGAAAAAACTTGTAATGCTGACGAGTTGAACGTCAGCGAAGTTGAAATTCCAAAAGTTAAAGATGGTTGGGTTTTGGTTAAGGTTCTAGGCTTTGGAATTAACAGGGCTGAAGTAATTTTAAGGGATTATGAAGCTGATGAATATTATATTGAATTGCCTGTAATTCCAGGTATTGAATGCGTTGGTGAAGTGGTTGACTCATCAAATACTCGATTTAAAAACGGGGATAAGATAGCTGCACTTATGGGTGGAATGGGAAGAAGCTTTGATGGAGGATATGCCGAATATGCTCTGCTTCCTGAAAAAATTGTCTTTAAAATTGATGAAGATGTTTTTGAGAAATTGACATTGGAGGAAATAATAGCAATTCCTGAAACTTATTTCACTGCCTATGGCTCTTTAATGTCACTTAATCTTGTAAAGGATGATACTCTATTAATCAGAGGTGCAACCTCTGCATTGGGCCTTTCCGCAATGCAACTTGCAAAGTCAATGGGATGTGAAATATTTGCAACGTCCAGAAGTGAAGAAAGATTTGGTAAGTTAAAGTCAAATGGTGCGGATGAGTGCTTTGCTGATGATGGTTGTTTGGCTGAAAAATTAAATTGTGATAAGGTACTGGAATTGATTGGCCCTAAAACTCTTGAAGATTCAATGAAATGCATTAACAGTGGAGGAATATGCTGTGTTACAGGTGTTTTGGGAGGTATTGAGTATATGGATGAATTCGATCCAATCAAGATTATCCCAAATGGCAGGTACTTGACTTCTTTTTTCAGCAATTATCCGACACAGGAGATAATGGACAACATATTTGATTTCATTATTAAAAATAACATCAAACCTGAAATTTCAAGAGTATTCTATAATTTGGAAGATATTGGAAAAGCCCATACTTTGATGGAGTCAAACATGGCTCAAGGAAAGATTATATTTAAATTGGAGTAGTTAATATGGTTACTAAAGAAGAATGTTTTAAACAATTAAGAGACGTGATTGATGCGGTTTTATCCACTGTTGATGATAATGGCAATCCTCAATCAAGAATTATTGATATAATGCATATTGAAGATGATAAAATATATTTTCTAACTGGCCGTGGAAAACATGTTTATTCAGAAATAATAAATCATCCAAAGATTAGTTATTTAAGCTTAAAAGACAACAAATCCATCAGAATTAGTGGTGAAGCTCATAAATTGGACGATCAAAAATATTGGATTGATTTAATATTTGAAAACAATCCATTCATGAATAATGTTTATCCGGGAAATGCGAGATATATTTTAGAACCTTTTTGCATTGAAGATTATGAAATGGAATTCTTTGATTTGACACAAAAGCCTATTTTCAGACAATCCTTCAAATTCGGTGATGCTGAAATAACAGTTAAGGGATTTGAGATAACTGATGATTGTATTGCTTGCGGTACTTGTCAGGCAAGTTGTCCGCAGCAGATTCCAGTTTTTGTTGACGATAAGTTTGAAATTCCGCAGGAACATTGTTTGCATTGTGGATTATGTTATGAAAATTGTCCGAATGATGCGATTGTTAAAAGGGAATAATTGATTTATTTCTTATTGGAGTTTTAGTGAGAATATATTGGAAATCACAACCGATTTTGAGTTTTAGTTATCTGGAAATATTGTTTCATTTCTTATTGGATTGTATAGTATACGGGCAAAATCCATTTTAAAAAGTTTTTTAAATAATGGAACAATATTTTATTTTACATTTTTTTTGGAATGGTGTTAATTAATGTTAATTAACACGTATTCACATTTTCCTTCATTTCTAATTCCCCATCCCCATCCAGTAAGGCCAGAAGAGACTATTTGCTTCATATCTCCAATGGTGTATTCGCCATATGAATGTATTCCCTCAAGTTCTATTACTTCTTTAAATGGGAATACCTGTCCTGCATGGGCATGGCCTGAAACCTGCAAATCAACACATGATTTTGAATTTTCTATTGCCTCTAAAGGTTGGTGGTCTATAACTATCACATATTTTGATAAATCGTCTTCATTCAATATTTTACTAACATTTGCTCTTTCGGCATTTCCATCCCATTCAGCATCGCTTCTTCCAACCAGAACAATATCTCCATTGATTGTTGTTTTCTCATCATCCAGTATCCTTATTCCATTTTTCTTTATTGTTTGATTTAATTCAATGTCAGTAAATGTTCTGTTTCCATTTTCATAATCTGTTTGTGAAGGCTGTGTGTCGTGGTTTCCAAATACGTAATATGTACCATATGTTGAGTTGATCTTGCTT
>JAUNXD010000113.1 GCA_030539985.1 Methanobrevibacter sp. | reverse complement strand
GTAGAAAAATGGAAGATGCAAATGGTGTTGGAACTGTTGGAAACCCAACCTGTGGGGATTTGATGACAATATACATTAAGGTCAATGATGATGAAGTCATCGAAGACATTTCCTTCCAGACCTTCGGCTGTGGGGCTGCAATTGCAACCAGCAGTATGATAACCGAGATTGCCGTTGGCAAAACCGTTGATGAAGCTTTAAAGATATCAAGAAATGATGTTGCCGATGAGTTGGACGGTCTTCCACCTATCAAGATGCACTGTTCAAACCTTGCAGCAGATGGACTTCAGGCAGCTATTGAAAACTATCGTGAAAATAATCAATAATAATAAATACTTTGTGAAATAAAGTATCTTTAACTCATTATGAGGAGATGTTTTATTATGGCAAAAATATTAAAATGTAATGATTGCGGAAGTATAATTCAAGTTTTGGCTGAAGGTGACGAAAAAGTCTGTTCTGACCACATGCTTGAATTTCCGGTACAAACCGAAGGAGAAAAATCTCCTAAACACAAACCTGTTGTTGAAATCGACGGTGACAAAGTAACTGTAAAAGTCGGTGAAGCTGCTCACCCAATGGATGATGACCACTACATCGAATTTGTAATCGTTGAAGCAGGCGGAGAGCAATACGCAAAATGCTTTAAACCTGGTGATGTTGCAGAAGCTTCATTTACTGTAAACTCAACTGATGATGTTGTTGCATTAGCATTCTGTAACCAACACGGACTTTGGTCCAGTGAATAAGTTTAAAAAATAATTTTTTAAACTTTTCTTATTTTTTTCATGAAAAATTTTAATTACTTCTTTTTATATAACTTATATTGTGTCTAGTTATATTAAATTAATAATTTTTATTGTAGTTTTACTTTTAATATCAGTAACCATCGTTTTTATTGATAGTTCTATGGATGATATTAATAAATCAATGCCAAGCATCAGCGATAGTATTGTTCAGGGTGATAATGATTACAATGAATCCGTTGAATTATTGAATAGCAGAAATTTCGATGAATCAAAACAGAAGGCGGAATCAGCGGGAGATAATTATAACGATAGTCTGCATAAGCTTGAGGATATTAGGGATAAGTATGATAAGGATTTAAAAGAGGTTCACAAGGATTACCTTGACACGACAATAAAGGAATTGGAGCTCAAATTAAAGGCTGTCGATGAGCTCAAGGAAGCTATATATTATTTGAAGATTTATTACAACTATACTGGATCAACTCATGGAACCGAAGCGAATGAGTTAATGCAGGGTGCATTGAAATATCAAAATGAAAGAAATGATATTGTCCAGGAAAATTTAGAATTATTTAGTTAACAGGGTGTATAAATGAAAACAAAATGTCCAAAATGTAAAGGAATAGGTTCAGTTGTAGTGGACTATAAGGAATGTGATGCCTGCGGCGGAACAGGTTATGAAGATGATGTTTTTGATATAGGCAATCATTTTAAGGGAGTCAACAGCAAGGCACGTGATAAGTTTGACCTTGGAGGGGAAGAAGATATTCCATGTGAAGCATGTAACGGTAAGGGACAGGTTGAAGTATATGAAGAATGTCCTCATTGCCATGGAACAGGTCAGATAAATGTGTGCAGGGACTGCGGCAAACTCCTTGATGAAAAGTATGATATATGCCATGAATGCGGAGAAAAAAGAAAGGCTGATAAAATGAAGTATGATGAGTTTGAAGCGAAAAGAAAGCAGGCACGTGATGTGTATGTCTTGGATTCAATATGTAATATGAGGGATATTGATAAGGATAAACTGTATCAGGGTAAAATAACAAGAATTGAAAAATACGGTGCCTTTGTTTCATTGAACAATAATGTATGGGGACTTATGAGAGGAGATGTTTCCGAATATCATGTCGGTGATGAGATTATTGTATTTGTAACCTCAATCAAATCAAGGGAAGGAAAAATCGATTTTGCACCTGCTTACGTTGAATCATATAATCTTAAAAGGTTAACAAAATCAATTCCAAGAACATTAATCTCTGAATTGGATGAAAATAAAGGTAAGATTGTCAGAATCGATGGTGAAGTTCAACAGATTCAGCAGACTTCCGGTCCAACCATTTTCATAATAAGCGATGAAACAGGAACCACTGAGATAGCTGCTTTCGATAAGGCTGGTGAGAGATCCTATCCGGAAATTGAATTGTCTGATGCGGTACAGGTCATTGGGGAAGTAAACGAACATAGTGGAAAAACACAAATTGAGTCATCTTCAATGGTAAAACTTGATGAAGAAAGTACTAAACAGTTACATAAATTAATCGATGATGCATTAAACAGGAAAGCCAAACCGCAAGATGTTGATTTCTTGGTCAAAAGTGATGTTTTAAACAGACTTAAACCTAAGATGTATGAGGCTGCCCAAAGAATCAGAAGGGCAATACTTGACGGAAGAACAATTTTACTCAGACATCACAACGATGCAGATGGTATCGTTTCAGGAGTATCTATGGAAAAGGCTATTGTTCCATTGATACAAAAGGAAAATCCAAGCAATGATGCTGAATATTATTACTTTAAAAGATCACCAAGTAAAGCACCATTCTATGAACTTGAAGATGTTGTTAAGGATTTATCTTTTGCCCTTGAAGACCAGGAAAGGCATGGTCAGAAATTGCCTCTGATTGTACTTCTGGACAACGGTTCAACAGAGGAGGACATTGTCGCATTGATGCAGGCTAAAATCTATGATATTGAAGTTATTGTTATAGACCACCATTCTCCTGGAGAATTGCTTACAAAGGATGAACAGGATGGCGAAATCTATGGAGCAACCGTTGCAGTCGATGAGTATGTGGATTGTCATGTTAATCCATACCTTGTTGGTGGAGATTCACAATTAACTGCAGGATGTCTTGCAACAGAGGTGGCACATATTATAAATCCGGAAGTTGAGGATTTAATCAAACACCTGCCGGCAATTGCATCATTAGGGGACCGTGCTGAATGTGGTGAAACATACCAATACCTGAAACTTGCTGCTCAGAAAGGATTTACCAAAGAGCATTTGGCTAAAGTTGCGGAATGTGTTGACTTTGAAGCATATTTCCTAAGATTTATGAATGGTAGAGGTATAATGGACACTATTCTTGCGGTGGATAATTTTGACAAGCACAGAAAAATGATTGATGCACTGTATAAGGAATATCAAAAAAGAATTGACACACAGCTCCGGGCAGCTCTTCCAAATATCAAGCAGACACAGCTTGAAAACGGTATTTACTTTAATTTGCTTGATGTTGAGAAATTCGCACATAAATTCACATTCCCCGCACCTGGAAAGACCTGCGGATTTGTGCATGACCATGTAATAAAGCAGTTAGGCGAAGACAAGCCAATTGTAACATTGGGTCATGGACCTGACTTTGGAGTGTTCAGGGCAACAGATGCCGTAAATGAACAGTACGGATTTAACGTTAATGAAATTGTCACAAAAATGATAGAAAGAGTCCCTCAGGCAGGAGTTGATGGTGAAGGCCATGAATGTGCAGGTTCCATCAAATACATTGAAGGGCTGGGGGAAGAAGTCCTATATAAAGTTGTTGAGGAAATACAATCATTATCTAAAAAATGATAAAAATGACTTTGGAGAATTATTGTCGAATTTGTGGCCATAGAATACTGCCAAATGAACCGTATTGTACAGGGTGTGGGCATAAAACAAAATATGATGCAAAAGATCAGGATTATGTTTTCACACCTCCAATTCACAATATCGGTTTTTTTAATTTTGAAATAGACTTTTCACCATTTATTGAATCCAAAAATAATTTTAAATATGATATATGCGCCTGCGGATATTTAAATGATATCAATAATGAATATTGTTATATGTGCGGCACTAAAAGGTCCCAAAGCAGATTTTCCAAAATTTTTAGAGGCAACACCAAACCCAAATTTTCAATGGATAACGTTTTATGTGAATGCGGTACGCTAAACCCTAAAGAAAATGTTTACTGTGAAATGTGTGGAAAACAACTGAAAGATGATGAAATTCCACTCGGCAACTACAGTAACTTTAATCTTGAATTTACAGATTCAGTATTTTGTTTTTGTGGAGAAGAGAATGAAAAATTCTCTATATTCTGTAGAAAATGCGGACTTCCATTAAAAAGCTATGGAAATCTGGGACAGATGGCGATATTGTGTACCTGTTCTGCATTAAATGAAGTCACTTCCGATTTTTGCATTGAATGCGGAAACAATCTGAAAAGGCAGGATACGAAAATTATCTGCATATGCGGACATAAGAATCCGAAACATTTGAAGTTCTGCGAAAGCTGTGAAAGGCCATTGAATCCGCAAAGAAACGTTAAAACAAGAATAGTCTGTTCATGTGGTGAAATTCTAACTTGGGACAGTGAGTACTGCCCTAATTGCGGTAAAAATGTTAAAAGAAGAATTATTCATAAAAATTCCATAAATAATACTGTTAAAACTCTTAAAGGCATGTTTAGGTAGTGGTTTGTTTGAAAACTTGTGATATCTGTGGAACCTTGAATTTTAAGGAAAATAACTATTGCACTCACTGTGGCAATAAATTGATATGGGAGCACATTTGTCCAATTTGCGGTGAAAGCAACTCTGATTTTGCCGCTCACTGCAGAAAATGCAAAAGTCAGTTAAATCCGATATCCATTGATGATTTTGATACATTGTTTTCTCAGTTTAACCAGAATCTATTGAAAAATGCCGAAATAACAGACGAGGAATATAATCGTATGCTGTCCAATATTTTCATCAGGGCAGATTATATTGATGTTTGGGGCGATTCAACAAGAAACAAGATTTTAAACCTTGCAGGAATCTTCACCGAATGTAAAACCAAAGCAAGAGGATATGAGAGAGGATATATATTTTTAGGCAACGGAATTTATTATGATGACAGATTGGAGGATTCCATTCAGATTGCTACAATCATTCATGAATTGGGACATTACTTTTTATTTGATATTATTGAAACCCTGTTGTGTAATGTCTTCAAGGTCAAACCATCCTCCACCATTCAAAGCTTTGTATGGTATTTCCTGATGCTTCCCGAATTCCAGATTATGAGCGAATACTGTGCACATACTGTTGAGGGGCGCTTCATTCCATATGGACATCAAAACTATGGTTCATTCAATGCGCTGGTTGAAAATATCGGCGTTGATGAGGAATCCCTCGAAAACATGATAAAATTGGGAAATTCGTTTGCCAATGAAATAATTGTTTATTTGGAAAAATACATTGATGAAGATTTGAGAAATGAAATCAAAATGCAATACAGAAAGGATTTGACTCCTCCAACATATGAGTCAATTTTAAAAGAAACAGATAGTTGTTTTCCGTTGGATATTAAAAATAGTCTTTTGTTGAGAATGTTATATGATGTTTTAAAGGAAGTTTCCGATTCAGAAGCAATAAATGAATTGAAAAGTATAAAAGAAGGTATTGAATTAATTTAATTCACTCTTCTTTCTCTTCTTTTTCTTTAATGGTTTCTAATACTTCTTTACCAGTATCTGTTAACCGGTATAATCTTCCTTTACGAGCTTCTTCATTAATACATTCAACGATTTCTTTGCTTTTTAATTCACTTAGAACCTTTGAAATATGGTTAGTTCTAATTCCGCTATCATTTGCAATTTTTGTTGGTATCTTAACATCATCGCCAATTGATTTTAATGTTTTTTCTCGGTATTTGGAAATTTGAACATATGAAGTTTATTTCAAAAGTTCATCATTTTCTTTCACCATAATAA
>JAUNXD010000112.1 GCA_030539985.1 Methanobrevibacter sp. | reverse complement strand
TTAAAAATTTTATATATTTAATAATTATAATTGTTTTTTAATAAAAAGATTATTATTCAAAGGTGTATAAATGGAAAAAAAATTGAATGTTCCAATTAAAGATGAAAGTTTAGATGGTCTAAAAGTGGGGGATGTTGTTTATTTGACCGGCAATATTTTAACTGCAAGGGATCAGGCTCACAAAAGGCTGCTAAAACAGGGCGCTCCATTGGATATTGATGGGGCTGTGCTTTTTCATGCAGGCCCTATCATCACTGAAGGCGAAGAGGGCTATGAAATGGTTGCCATCGGCCCGACAACTTCTATGAGAATGAACCCCTATCAAAGTGATGTTCTGGACATGGGGCCAAAAATAGTCATAGGAAAAGGTGGAATGGATGATACAGTACGTGAAGCACTCATTAGAAACAAGGCATTGTATGTGGTTGCAACTGGGGGATGTGCAGCATTATATGTTGATGCAGTTGAAAAGATTGAAAGTGTGGATTGGCTGGACTTGGGAATGCCTGAAGCAATGTGGAATTTAAAAGTAAAGGATTTTGGTCCGCTTATAGTTGCCATGGATAGTGAAGGCAACAGTCTTTATGATTAACAAAAATACTTATATATGAATTAATTTATACTATATTTAAATTATTCTTATGAATATTATATTATTTGGAGGAAATGGAAAATGGCTGATATTAGTGAACTCGCTGAAAAGAAATTAAAATCAAGAATGACAAAAATCAGAAAATGTAATAGGGAACCTGAAGAAAAAGCAAAGTTCTCTGAAAAAATAGGTATTTCTTTAGAATTGGAATTTCAAAATAAAAACCCTGATAAACTTACAGATGGTATAACTCTCATTACCAGTCCAGATGGTAAGGTATTATTTGCAGACTATTTTTATGGAATTCCTGAAGATGAAGAATATACTAATGTGGAAATTACCGAAAAACAATTAAAATCCATTATTGAATTCTTTGAAGATTATAAATTACAATTGGATGATTCTGATTAGATGATAGTTAATAATTCATTAGACGAAGTTAAAAAAAGGGAGAATGCTCTTTCAATTATTAAAAATATTGTTGAAACTAAGGGAAGAGAGCATTTATTTGATTTGACTGGTTTGTCCGGAGGATTCATTGCAAGTCCTTCTGAGTTAAATCTTTTGGAAACCTATGTTGGACCGGCTATTTTTGAAGATGCTCTTCAGGAAGTTGGTTTGGAGCATATGGGTGGTGAAAAAGTCCTTCCACTTAATAGAACTTCTTCCGGCATTCTTGCCACCATATTGGCATTGGTTAAAAAGGATACCAATGTTGTACACTACCTTGCCGAGTTGCCTGCACACCCATCAATACCTCGCAGTTGCAGGCTGGTTGGAGCAAATTATTCTGAAACCGATATCTTTGAGGAGTTTTCAATACCTGAAAATACTTCATTGGTTGTCATTACCGGTTCCACAATGGATCATAAGGTAATTGATGAGGATGAATTTAAACAGGTAATTGAAATGGCTCATGAAAAGGATATTCCTGTCATGGTTGATGACGCTTCAGGAGCAAGACTTCGTACCGTCGTATTCAATCAGGCCAAAGCCTGTGATTTGGGTGCGGATATTGCTATAACAAGCACTGATAAATTAATGCCGGGTCCAAGAGGCGGACTTATGGCAGGGCGTAGGGATTTGATTGATGAAATTAAAATCAAGGTCAATCAATTCGGTCTTGAAGCTCAACCTCCACTTGTTCTTGCAATGCTTAATGGAATTAAAAACTTTAAAGAGGATAATCTGAAAAAAAGTCTGCAGCGAAAAGATGAGCTGTTTGATTTATTGAATTCATATTTCACTAATTTTAAAAAGACACCGACGGGGGTTATGATTTCCCCTGAAGATTTAGCTAAAGAGATTGATTTTCCTCATAAATTATCTGATGATGATTTGGCATTTGTCTTTTCATTCATTCTGTTGAAGGATTATGGCATAATTACAATTCCTGCAGTGGGAATGCCGGGCGCATCTGCTACATTAAGATTTGATTTGTCAACCAGCGATGCATTCAATCTTGATTTAAATGATTTAACAAAAAAAATAGAGTCTTCATTTGAAAGGTTACTTGAAGTAATTCCAAATGAAGAAAAATGTAGGGAGATTGTATTTTAGTTTTTGATAATACATTCTCCGGAAATTACTTTTTCTAAGGTTCCGTCAATTTTTTCAACAATTAAAGCTCCTTCTTTACCAACACCTATAACGTAAGCGTCATAGTTTTTGTTGAAAGGTTCTCTAACTTCAACGATTTTTCCAATACTGTATGAACGTTTTCTCCACTCTTTAAGGATTGCTTCAAATCCTTCATGGCTGAAAAGTTCACTAATTTTTTCAAACTCTTCTAAAAATATTTTTATCAGGAGGTTTTCATCGCCTTCTCTTCCAAGTTCGTCTGCAATGGTTGTTGTTCCGCTTTGCAATTCTTCAGGGAAATCGGAAATATTCAAATTGGCATCAATTCCGACACCGATAATGACATTTTCAATTGTGTTGAATTTGGTTACCGCTTCGGTTAAAATTCCACATACTTTCTTATCATTTATCATGATGTCATTTGGCCATTTGATTTCAGCATCTTCAATGCCTATTTTTTCCATGGTTTTTGCAACGGCCACTCCGGTAGCCAATGTAATTAGCGGAAGCTTGGAATAGTCCACATTTGGCTGCAGGATAATTGATAGCCATACTCCTCCAAGTGGGGATTCCCAGGATTTTCCGGATCTTCCCCTTGCTGCGGTTTGCTTTTCGGAAATTATAACGCTTCCGTTTTCAGCGCCGTTCATTGATAAGAATTTGGCCACGGTATTTGTGGAGCTTACTTCATTGAAAACATACAGATTTTTACCAATGCATTTGGTATTTAAATCTTTAGAGATTTCAGATGCTTTGATATATTCAGTATCTTCTTTTCCAACTTCCTCTACCAATTTGGCGAAATCGTGAATATTCACTTCTTGAATTTCATTAATTGTTTCACTTGAAAGTTTTTTCTCTTTTTTCAATAGTTTGATTATTTCATCTTTCATTTGCAAATCTCCAAAGTAAGTTTATTTTTGCATTTGCTGGTTTTTAGCTATATTCTGGTAAGATCCGACAGCTGCGGATATTGCAGCAATCTTTTTGCCGGGCATGAATGTTGATTTCATTTTATTTACAAGTTCCAAATCTTCTGCAATGACTTTGTCCATTTCCTCTTCAATACCTTTTTTGTAGGTATCAATGAAATGGGTATTTAAATTTCCAGATATGAAATTAGGGTTTCTTAAAACTGCCTTATGGAATGGAATTGTGGTTTTTACACCTAAAATAATGTATTCACTTAATGCTCTTTTCATTCTGTTGATTGCATCATTTCTGTCTCTTCCATAGGTAATCAATTTGGAAATCATTGAATCGTAGAATGTAGGAATGGTATAGTTCATGTACACTCCGCTGTCTAAACGAACGCCCGGTCCGCCGGGAGATCTGTAACCTGTAATTTTTCCAGGATTTGGTGCAAAGTCATTGAGAGGGTCTTCTGCATTGATACGGCATTCGATTGCATGGCCTGTTACTTTGATATCCTTTTGCTGATAGCTTAATTCATCACCGTTGGCGATTTTAATCTGTTCCTTGATTAAATCGGTATTTGTAACCAGTTCAGTGATTGGGTGTTCCACCTGAATACGTGTGTTCATTTCAAGGAAGTAATATTCTCCATTATCATAAAGGAACTCTACAGTACCTGCACTTTTATATCCAATATACTCTGCGGCCTTAACGGCACTTCCACCCATCTCTTCCCTTAGCTCTTCAGTCATGATTGGTGAAGGAGCTTCTTCGAGAAGCTTCTGGTGTCTTCTTTGGATGGAACATTCCCTGTCGGCTACATGAATGACATTTCCGTGTTCGTCTGCCAATAATTGGAATTCGATGTGTCTTGGCTTTTCAAGGTATTTTTCAATAAATACTGTTGAATCACCAAAGTTGGTTGATGCTACGGATTGTGTGGATTCAATCGCACGTACAAGTTCATCTTCTTCATAAACTGCACGCATACCGATTCCTCCACCACCTGCAGACGCCTTGACAATTACAGGATATCCGATTTGGCGAGCAATTTCTTTTGCTTCTTCAATATCGGTTACGCCTTCTGGTGTTCCCTCAATAACGGGAACTCCTGCTTTTTTCATAAGGGCTTTGGAGGTAATCTTGTCTCCCATCTTATTGATTACATCTCCGGTAGGTCCGATCAGTTTAATTCCGTTCTTTTCACATTCTTCACCGAATTTGGCATTTTCCGCTAAAAACCCATATCCTGGGTGTATTGCATCTGCACTGGATTCGAGTGCTATATCGATGATTTTTTCGATATTTAGGTATGATTTTGCTGGTGAAGGATTTCCTAGGGGATAGCTTTCATCAGCATAATTTGTATAAAGAGAAGTCTTGTCTGCATCAGAATAAATTGCTACGCTTTTAATGTCAAGTTCACGACATGCGCGCATAACCCTAATGGCGATTTCTCCTCTATTTGCAATTAATACTTTTTCAAACATTTGAAACCTCAAAGTAATTTTTTAATCAATATATAATTATATACTAAATAATTTAAATATTTTATTAGATGAAATTAATTACTCGTAAAAAACATTTGGAAATGAAACTTCAATCAATTCCGGCTCATCCAAATCCCAAGGTTGGCCTTGAACAGTATTCCACACCGTCAATTATCGCTTCAGATTTGATTTGGAATGCTTATTGCCTGGGGGATGTTGATGGCAGAAATGTTGTTGATTTGGGATGCGGTACTGGTATTTTTGCAATCGCTTCAGCACTGATGGGTGCAAATTCATCAATTGGTGTAGATGTTGATGAAGATTCCATTAACTTGGCAATGGAAGTTAAGAATAAATTAAAATTGGACAATTTAAATTTCATTGAATGTGACATCGAGGAATTTAATGAGGCCTTGGATGCGAATACTGTATTTCAAAATCCTCCTTTCGGATCACAAAAAAATGCCGATTCAGGCCAGGATTTGAAATTCATTCAAAAGGCAATTGAACTGAAATGTGAAGTATTATATTCATTCCACATGGCATCGACCGAAGAGTTTTTAATAAAATATTATCATGACAATGACCTTGAAATAACCCATATCTTCAGATATGAATTTCCAATTCCAAAAATTTATGATTTTCATACAAAAGAAAAGCAAAATGTTGATGTCATTGTGATTCGGGCAATTTTAAAATAAGTTGATTTTTTAAAAATTTTGATTTTTCATATTAAAAAACCATACCTTTATATAGGGGTTATCACATATTTTATATTAATATATTCTCTGAGTATAAAAAAGTTGGTAGCATATAAGAAGCTACAGATATTATAATTGATATAATATTTTGTAAATGTGTAAGTCTATTTAGTGATAGCTATATAAATGTAGGGTAATCTTTATATAGTTTGCTTTATAAAAAGTATACTAATGTATAAAGATGAGCTATCTATATTTATTCCAAACTCATTTCTTTCTGAGTCTAAAGATCTTAAAATCCGTACTTATAAAGTAGGGATTATAGCAAGAGCTTTGGCTATTTTTCAAGCAGATAATGTGGTTATTTATAATGATAATCATGATAAGAATGAAAATGGGGAAGAGGATGGAGATTTTATTGCTGAAGTTTTGAATTATATGAATACTCCTCAATACTTGAGGAGACAAGCTATTCCTATAAAAGCAGAACTGAAGCATGTCGGTATCCTTCCGCCGCTTAGGACTCCTCATCATCCTGTTAATAATCAACCAGACGTGGGAGATTATAGACAAGGTTTCACTGTTAA
>JAUNXD010000111.1:3504-5923 GCA_030539985.1 Methanobrevibacter sp. | reverse complement strand
GAGTTTGTCTCTTCCCGATTTTCTGAAATTTATGCGCAAATCCTATCGATAGTCCTTGTAATAGTGTTGATGATGATGACAGACTTTAGATTGAGCTTAATTTATCTGGTGATATTGCCAATTTATGTCACTTCCTTTTCTTTATGCGATTATAAATCTAAAGACTATTATGATGGTCATCAAAAGCATTTGGGTCGATTGATGAGCTATTTTGAAAGAGGACTCGCAAATCGTGATTCATTTCATGAAAAAGGGTTTAAAAAACTCAACCAAACTGTAATTGACTATTATGCCAAATCCAGAAATGTTACTAATATTATGGAGCCTGTTACAACCTTTTTAATAAATGCAAGTAATATAACTGTTTATATGGCTGGCGTTTACTTTTTATCAGTTGGTGAAATACAGCTGGGAACCTTATTGGCGGTTATCATGTATGGACAGTTACTGACTAAACCTATTAAGAAACTAAGCACCTCGATGGCTTCTATTGAAACCGCATTTTCAAGCATCAAAAGGATATTTGCGATTATTGACTATCAAAATGATGAATAATTAGGAAAGATTATGGAAAATACATTTAATTTTGAAGGAATAGAAATTGACCAGGACTTATTGGAAAGAACGAATCCGGTATTTAATACGGCTAGAATGACTCTTTTTCAGTTGGCTGCTGCAGGTCATGATGATGCCAAGGCCCTGGTCGAAAGGCTGAATCTTACCCGGGAGGATACACAGGACAGTAAGACAGTCAAGGCCGATGAGGATGACCTTTTCATTAACAGCATCATTATGGATGTAAGGTATTTTACCAGTGGAAAACTTGCTCGCAAATCAGGTTTTACAGTGGTTGACTTGCCATGTGGGTTCACGCCGAGAGCCCTTGAATTTGCAAAAAGTGGCAATAAATATGTTGGAATGGATCTTCCTGCAACAATTAGTGAAATTGAACCTGCCATCATGTCATTGCTGGATGATAATCAAAAAACCTTGTCAATTTTGCAGGTGTTGACGCAACCAATTATCAATCGCTTAAGTCTGCATTTGACAATATTGATGGAAAGGTATGCATAACAACAGAGGGGCTCGTGATGTATCTTACGGATTCAGAGATGGATGCTGTGTGTGATAATATTAGAAAGATTCTTTCAGAGCATGGCGGATATTGGATTACTCTTGACCCTGAGATATCTAGTCTCTATGTTTTGATAATGAAAGCTTTCTATGGAGATCGAACAAGGGAACTTATGTACCAGATGAGATATAGAATAGAAGATAAATCTGATGTAACGGCTGTACAGAATACAATGAATATTCGAGTCATAGGGGATGTTCGGGAAAATACGAAGAATGCAATTAATTATGTTATATCTAAAGGTTTTAAACTAGAGAGGCTTCCATATGCAAAGCATATACCTGAGTTTAAAAGTTTAGAAAATGCAGATCCCAAAATTGTAGCTCAGATTAAGGAAGGTCTTAAGAGAGTATGCATATGGAAGATTTCGGTTGATGAATCAGTTAAGGTTAATATTTCTGATTCCAAGACGGAATCTTTTAATGCAGATGCATCAATCGACGGTAACAGGCTTAATCTAACATTGTCAGGAAATTTAGATACATTAAGTGCGCCTAAGTTTCTTGCTAATTATGAAAAGATTAAGGAAGTTAATGCTATTGACAGGGTGTTCATTGATTGCTCTAAACTGGAATATGTATCCTCTGCAGGGGTGCGTGTTCTTCTTGTTATGCAAAATGACTGTGAAGGAGGAGTTACAATGAAATCATGTAATGAAACTGTTATTGAAGTTTTATCAGATACAGATATAAAGATTATATAAAATAATAACAGAATGCAGACAAGAAACAAAACTGCACTCAAACTGGGCATTAAAGTGGTTAATAGCTTCGTGTAACCTCAAATTTATATTTTATTTGGGGAATTCCTACCTCTATATATGGACAATTATCAAAAACCCTCATGAATGTAATTTTTTTATTCCATTTGTTCACTTTTTATGAATTTTTATTCTATTTTTATTCTCAATTTAGGAAAAAATTCGAATTAAATCATATGGATTTATATATTACTTTTTTTATAGTTATGTTTAATTATCAATAATGGTTGAGCTCTACTAGTCAACTGTTAATAGTTAATCTTTACATGTTTTGGAGGGATTTTATTACAAATCAGACGCATTATTTTCGAGAAAAAACTGATCGTGCGGTTAAAAAGAGACCGCCGTGGGTTGAATATAAGGTACACATCGTTGTTTTTGGTTTAGTTATTATTTCAATGTTTATTGGTGTTATTGAGATTCCAATCACTGACAATATTCAAATAATTTTATTGCCTTTATTATATGCTTTGGTTATGGGTTTGGCTCTTTTTTTAGCAAAACCAATTAAATTTGTGGGAAGT
>JAUNXD010000111.1:0-3490 GCA_030539985.1 Methanobrevibacter sp. | reverse complement strand
AATCTAAAGTTGCTGAAGGAGTAATGGTTATATTCATTGGGGTTTTAATAGCCAAATTGGCAATTTCAAGCGGCCAATCCATAAGTGATATTTTTAATGTAGGTCCCGCTTTGATTTTACAGCAACTTGGGGATTTGGGCACTCTTATTGCATTGCCTGTTGCTTTACTGTTTGGTTTTAGAAGAGAAGTTATCGGTATGACAAGTTCAATATGTCGTGAACCTAATTTAGGAGTTATCATTGATAAATACGGATTCAAATCTCCTGAGGCACGTGGAGTTTTAGCAATTTTTGTCATCGGATCAATTATAGGAACCGCTTTCATTAGTCTGTTATCAAGTATTTCCGTTTCAGTGTTGCCTATCCATCCTTATGCTTTTGCAATGGCATCAGGTATTGGAAGTGCTAGTATGAATGCAGCATCTTTGGCATCCATATCTCATATCTACCCTGCATTAGCCACTGATTTGGAAGCTTTTGCAGGTTGCAGTAATCTCCTTTCATTCTGTTTCGGTATTTATATGTGTATTTTTGTTTCAATACCTCTTGCAGAAAAATTATACGGATGGTTATCTCCACATATCTCTGATAGCGATGAGGACTCTATTGATGATGAATATGATATTCAGGGAGTTAAACATGACAAGTATGTAACCAAAGAGGATTTGACATGGGGTAAACTTGAAAGATGGGGAGCATTGCTTTTAATCTTTTCCATTATTGCCACTGTCGGAAACTTTGTTGGCTATAACTCTCCAATAGTCGATTCTTTCATTGGCATGATAATAATTTCTGTTGTCACAATTGTTGGAATGTCTCTTGAAAGGATTATTCCATACAATATCCAATCAATCATTTACATTAGCTTAATTGGTATAATTATAGCGATTCCAGGTGTTCCGACATCTAATTTTGTTACTCATTATGTTTCACAGATTAATTTAGCCACTATATGTACTGCATTTTTGGCTTATGTTGGAATAGCAATAGGTAATGATTGGACTGAATTTAAAAAAATTGGTTGGAAAGGAATTATTATTTGTATGATTGTCATTTCCGGAACTTATCTCGGGTCTGCAACCATTGCTCACCTTACATTGGCGATTACCGGAATGATATAATCGGAATAGACATTATATTTGCAGATGTTGGATATGATGGTTGATTCATATTCAATACTTCTTATTGTTTTACTTTTTTTCTTATTTTGTGAAATCTGTTGCCATATTATGTTCTTATTTTAGGATATTTCTATTAAAAACCGATTATGTTTGTAATTGTTAGTTTAATATTATATATTCCAATATTGGAAACATTTTCATGTTCAAAAATAAAAAAGAGAAATCCAATAGGATTTCTTAAGTTAAACAATTATTCACCCAATTTATAAAGTTGCCGGTTGAATCACCAGTTCTTTCAGCTTGAGTGTGGCCTTGACCCCAAACAGTTGAAAATTCAACGTTATCGGGATCTGCTTTTTGATTCACAGCCAAATAAAGATTCACATCAACACATTGTGATGTATCGCCCTGTTCAATACCGGTATTGATCCTCCAGTATTTAGCAACATCAGATGAACCGGCACCATCATAATAATCACATAAATAAAACATTGGATTGTACATATCAACCCTTGTTTTCATAGTATTGTTTAAACTGTCTGTTTGAGCTAAATCACTCTTATATTCAGTTGCATAATCTGATGAATAGTCACTATATTTGGAGTATTTATCACTGTTATTGTTAAGCAGGTCACATAATATTTGATCAAAGTGTGATGAACCGTTAGCATCAAGACCAAATAATCCGTTTTCAGCTTGAGAACGTTTCAAATCATCAAAAGCAGCTACTGATTTTGACGGATTTTTGCAATGTTTAACAAATGCCGCAAGACTTGTAATCTTTGCAGTATTTGTACTTGAATCATATTCAATCCATGTATCATTGCCGTTCAATGAATCAATATAGTCCTGTGCGGTCTGATAGGTCTGTGAGCTATCTGAACTGTCACTTTGAACATCACCAGATTGCATTGATCCGCTATCACTAGGTGCTTCACCTGAAGGCATGCTTCCAGAATCACTTGGAGCTTCACCTGAAGGCATTGCTCCCATATCTCCACCAGATGATGGGGTGTATGGGAATGTTGTATCTGATAGGAAGTTATTCAAGGATTTTTCTGTAATTTCCATTATATAATCATAGTAACTTCCTGAGGTATAAATACCGGAATTGCCTTGTTCAAGTTTTAAAGTGTTTCCATTCGGATCTTTTAGACTCAATTCATTGATGTATGAAGCATATTCGGTTGCAAGATCATCACTTAATGCACCCGTAAATGTTGCGTTTTCTCGCATATATTGTCCCATATTCCATTCATAAGCTTCATCAGCAGTATCAAGGTTTGTTATAGGACACCAGCACATTGCCCCTTCAATTGCATTTGATAATATGTTTCCATCCTTATCTACTATTGCAGCTCCAATATCTTCTAGATATGCGTTGTATAGTTCACTGTTTCCTGATGCACCTATTATTGCGGATTGTGCTCCTCCACCACTATGTCCAAAGGTAAAGACTTTTTCTGTGTCTCCGGGTAGCACATCACCATTAAATCTATAGTAAGTAACCGCTGCTTTCAAGTCAGTGACCCCATCCGGTGCTTCTGCATTATCTCTTCCCCTACAACCAGCATCTAAATAAATAAATCCGGCATCAGCATAATCTTTCACACTATTTCCACTAAAACTGTTCGGTGCAGCACATGAAGAGTAACCTGGAGTATTTACAGGCATTACAATAGGTGCTGAACTTGCAGTATAATTTCCAACTTTGCCTGAATCATTTATTGTGCATGTATATGTTTCATTTGAGTTTTTTTCTCCTTTGAAGTACTTTCCAGGAATATAAATTCCGCATGATTCATAATTTGTATCTTCAGGGTTTGTACAATAAACTAATCCGATTTGATAGTAAATATCATTTGTTTCATCATAATTCCAGTTATTCATATTAATTGATAGTTTTTCAGAAAGTGCAGATTCAGTATATGAAATTCCATCACCTTTTTGTGAGGCATTACCTCCAAATGCTAAAAAACCTCCAACAATAATTAAAAGAATAAGTATAATTATGAGAATTTTGTGTATAATTTTCATAATATCTCCCTTACTTATATTTTATAATTGATATTAATATTGTTTTCTATAGTTTAGAGAGGAGAAACAACAATATTCATCCATTATTTGATATTAATCATTAATCTAATTGGATAATTTTAAATGTAATTGAGGCTCATTTTTACTTAATTGATTTTAAACTTTATATTTTTAGATTATGAACTTTTATTTGATGCAAAAAACATAGATTTCAAAATAATTTTTGAAAAAAGGAATGGAGTTACAAATGAATAATGTTGTTATTTTCACACTGGAGTTTCTGGGCTGTAAAATCGTAAGCATGCGAACTATTTTACATGTTTTAAACTAAA
>JAUNXD010000110.1 GCA_030539985.1 Methanobrevibacter sp. | reverse complement strand
CTGCTGATACTGCTGTTGCTTTTATATTGTTTAACTTGTAGTTTCCAAGCAGCAATGCAATGTTTCCCGCAAACAATACAAGCAGTATTAATAAGTACCCTCCCATCAAATCCATTTTTTGAACCTTCCATATTCCTTACAATTAAATATTAAACAACATGAATATATAAACATATCGTAATGAATATTTAAAAAATAATTTAATGAATTAAACAACCCTAATTTATTTAAATTAATTATTAAAATAAGTTATATAAAAATTAGATAAAAAATTTTGACTAAAAAATAGAAATAAGAAAAAATATTGGTAAAAATTTTTACAATATTATTCTTCAATTATCTCGTAATACGAACCTTCAGCGCAGGATTTGCAGACCGGTTTTCCGCCAATCAGTTTGTGCCTGCCGTCAGACACCTTTTCGCCGCAAACTGAACAGAATGCAGTGGTGTAAGGTTTGCCCGGCATGTCACCCGGACCCAGTTCGATTTTCACCTTATCGACCTTGAAGAGTTCTTCGGGAGGAGTTCTTCTGAAACGTGCAATCATCTCCTCTTTGGTTTCCTCATCCTTGAATTTCTTGTTTGCATCGGCATCAGTAATCCTTAAGGCCTCACCGGTATCCTGATTCATGAAGGTTGCTGCGAACTTGCCATAATACATCTGCTTAAGTGTTCTTTTACCCATTGAACATCCGGTTACTGACTGAACAGCATCAGACATGCATCTGTCAATTTCTAAAAACACGATTAAATTCTTATGCCTTTGGTTTAACGGCATTCCAAGCAGTTCCAATCCATACATTGCCAGTTTTGTACCTATTGCAATTCCTCCACAGATATGGCCGTGGAATTCTGCTGCTTTTGCCAGTTGCTCATCATAATCCTTTTCATTCATTTAATCACCTTATAAATCTATTTTTAAGTTTGTCTTTAAAGGTACACATACCTTTCTTTTATTGTCCAATTCAATAAGTTTAACATCAATCGAATATGCTTTTCTTAAGTTCTCCTCACTAACCACATCATCAGGTGTTCCGAAATCAATGAATCCTCCGTCTTTCATGATGGCAACTTTCGTTGAGCTTAAGAATGCATGATCCGGAAAGTGAGATGACATTATAATGGACAATCCTGATTTTGCAAGATTGTCAATAATCTCCAATAGCTTAATCTGGTTTCCAAAGTCCAGGTGTGATGTCGGCTCATCCAATATCAGTATGTCAGGTTTTTGGCACAGCACCCTTGCAAGAAATACAAGTTGCCTTTCTCCACCGCTTAAATTGGTGTATTCCTTATCCTTTAAATCATCTATTCCCAATGTTTTAAGGGCTTCGAGTGCTATTTTTTTATCTTCTTCTTTTGGAGAGTCTGTCAGGTTCAGGTATGGTGCCCTTCCCATCAATACCACATCAAATACCTTGAAGGGGAATGACGGAACATGTGCTTGGGGAATGTAACCTATATGTTTGGAAATCTGTTTAAATGATAGTTTCTTAATGTTTTTGCCGTTGATTAGAATCTCACCGGAGCTGATGTCATGCAGACCGTTCAAACATTTTATCAAAGTGGTTTTTCCCGTACCGTTCGGCCCCAGAATACATAATACATCACCCTTATCAATGGAAAAGCTGATTTGGGAAAATATCTCTTCACCGTCATAGTCAAAGGAGATGTTTTTTGCTTCAAACAGTTTATTATCTACGACCATTCTGAATAACCCCTTTTAAGTAAGTATAAGAATATTGGAACACCAATGATTGCTGTAAGTATCCCAATAGGTATTTCAATAGCTATAACTGCCCTTGAAATATTATCTATTAAAAGCAGAAAACTTGCCCCCAAACTCAGTGATGCCGGCAAAAGCACCCTGTTGTCAGGCCCTACAATCATACGTGACATGTGAGGTATGATAAGTCCTATCCATCCGACAATACCACTTATTGAAACTGCCGCTGAAGTCAATAATGTGCATCCGGCAATTATCAATAGCCTTACCCTTGACGGGTTTAATCCAAGGGACTGTGCCTCTTCATCACCCATTGCAAGCAGATTCATATGCCATCTTAAAGCCAACAGAATTATAAGACCTATTATTACAGGTATTGCAATCATGAAGAGTTTATCAGTATTGATTGATGCCAATGATCCCATAAGCCAGTAGACGATTTCAGGAAGCTTGTCATCAGGGTCTGCTATGAATTTGATTGCTGATATCAGTGAATTGAAAAATGCTGATATTGCAACACCGGACAATACCAGAACAAGTATCCCTCCGGCCTTATATGATTTTGATATCAGGTAAGTGGCCGCCACGGATATCAAACCGAAGATAAATGCGAATATCTGTGTTATAATGTTTGCACCGCTTAAAAGTATTCCAAGTGCCGCTCCAAAGCCTGCACCATTTGACACACCCAGAAGATCAGAAGATACAAGAGGGTTTTTGAATATTGACTGGAATGCTGCTCCGGAAACTGCAAGGCATGCACCGACAACAATGGCTCCTATGATTCTTGGAAGCCTTATTTCAAATACGATTGTTGTTACGGTTGAATTCACTTCCAGTTGCGGGAATATTGGGCACAGGATAGTGTTGATTACATCAATAGGACTTATCGGATATCTGCCGATCATGAATGATGCGAAAAATAAAATTATTGGAAAAAAGATTAAAAGTATAATACTTATAATCTCTTTTGACTCTTTATCCATTTAAATCACTATAGATTTGATTCCTTCAATCCTGAATCGAGCAATATCTGTTTTGCATCATCATCACTTAAATCGAAATGATAGAAGTTTGAATAGAATTCCTTGGTTGCATCCACCATGTTAATGTCTTTATAGTCATCCGGATAGAGCACTTTTGCTGTCCATGGAACCCCAATAATCATGTTTGCCCCTACAGGCCTGTCGAACCATTTGAACGGTGATTGCGGTGAGAGATAAACCTCCTTGTTTTTAACAGCATCAAGTTTTCCCCAATTGGAATCAGAGTATACTTTAGCATAGAATTCAGGATCATTTGTTATGATTTTATCCGGATTCCAGCTCATGACCTGCTCCATTGATACCTGAACACCGCTTGTAGTGTTTCCCTGTGCAACTGAATCTGCAACGTTAACACCACCAATCAGGTCAATCAGCTGACCGTGTGTTGAGTGTGACGGGCTTGTCTGAAGTCCATCGTCACCCTGCGCATAGTATACTTTAACTTTATCGGAATCGGACAGTTTAGATGATTTTTCATGGACAATGTCCAGATATTTGTCATTGAAGTCATTGAGCTCTTTTGCCTTGTCCTGGGCACCTACAACTTCACCCATGAATGTTATTGATTCACCGATTTTTTCAACGTTTGTTGTGTCCTTAACGGCGATTACTGGTATTGTACCGAACTTTTCCTGACGTTCCTGTACTGTTGAGGCATCACCGTCACCGCCTTCATCGATTGATTCTATAACAACATCGGGTTCTGATGCGATGAATTCCTCATAGCTTCCGTCCTGTGTACCGTACCATCCGCCGACTACCGGCAGATTCTGGTATTGGGACGGAACATATTTCATCTCGTCATCAGTCCACTGGAAGTTGACCGCTTTCAGTTTATCCGGTGCAATCATGTACAGTACAGTAGTCATTGGAGGGCTTGTCGCTACCACATTGCTGACTGATGCGGGGATTTCAACATCTCTGCCAATCATATCAGTCACATTTTTAGAACCTGAAGTTTCAACGGTTGATGGTGTTAAAAACATGTGAGTAGCCAGTCCTGCAACGGCTAAAACAACAAATAATAAGATTATTACTTTGATTTTCTTTTCCATTTATAAACCCCAAAATATATTTTCGATAAGAATATATATTCATGAAGTTATTTAATAAGTTTTCTAAAAATTAATAGTTTAATTATAAAATAAAATAAACATTACAAAAATATAAATTATTACTTAGAAAATTAATTAAATGTAATAAAAAAATATTTAAAAGGTTGTTTGATAAAAATAAAAAATTTTATCGTTGTAACTATATTTACAACAATTTTTTCATAGCTTCTTCGAATTTATCAGTAATTACTTCCCAGTCATTGGACTCGACATAATCACGGGCATTGCCTGCAATCTCATCATACCTGTTTTCATCCAGTATCTTTTTAGCAACCTCCAAAACCTCTGAGGCCTCCTGAATATATTCAATACCATGACCGTATCCGAATTCATTAGACAATCCCGGAAGTTCAGTTGCAATAACCACTTTTCTCATTGCAAGATACTCATATATTTTAATCGGTACAATATCCTGCATTATCGGCTCGTCAATGTGTGCCGGCAAGAGACAGAAATCGGCGGATGCAAGAAACTCCGGTATCTTTTCAAAAGGCTGTTTACCGGTCAGTATCAGCTGGTCAGCCATATCATACTCGTCACGGATTTCACACATCTCATCATAGGCATCACCATCACCGACGACAAGAATCTTATAATTAGGGTATTTGTCCTTGTTCTGGCCCAGTGCACGTGCAAGTTCCTTCATTCCGGCAAACTCATAAATCCAGCCCATAAAGAACAGTACAATATCATCCTCTTTGATGCCATATTCCTCACGTATTTTGGAATCGTCCAAATCAGGATCATAGCTTGCAAGGTCAATTCCGGCATCAATCAGTATTGTTGAGTTTTCCTCGGCACCCACAGTGTATGCGAATTCGGAGAGTTTCTTATTGATGGTGATTACCAAATCGGCATTCTGAATGGTTTTTTCGGTAAAGAGTTGTCCAAGCTTTTGAAATGCCTTTTCAGGAATCAGTGCGTAAATGACATCGATGAAATAGTATACGAAGGGAATGTTGTGTTTTCTGGCGAGTCTTGAAGCGTTATATGAGTTTAAGATGCCCAAAGCCAGTATGACATCAGGTTTGAATTCCTCGATTTGATGTTCGATTTCATGCTTATGGGTGAAAAACAATGTTGCATAATTTAGGCCCTTGATTTTGATAAAACCCGGTCTGATCACTTCGATATGAGTATTTTCCTTGATTTTTGAAACGTTTTCATACACTTCCTTATGATATATTAATCCGGTATCGTCATCGCTTGGCCAGTCGATGGGATAATCGATAACCTTTATCTGATGGCCTCGCTCCGCCATTCTCTCCATCAGGTGATGCTGCTGGTGAGGATTTCTCTCAAGCCAGTCAGATTCCTGAACAACTAAAATCTTCATGGAGTAATATTTATTAGAAATTAAATATATAACTTTCTTTATGAAAATGCCTGAAACCTTAGATTCAAAATTACTGGCACCTTGTGGGATTAACTGTATCAGCTGTGAGAAGTTTCAAAATCCATGTGCGGGATGTCTGATTAGCGATGACGGTAAAAGCAAGGCCAGTTTGAAATGCAAGATTAAGACATGTTTTGACAAAAAGAATTTCAGTTACTGTGGGCGTTGCAGTGAGTTTCCATGCCCGTTGATGAAAAAGCACTCTAAAAAGTATGTTAAAAGGCATGATTTGAATACCCTGGACAGTGCCAAACGAATCAAGACCATGGGCATTGGTCGCATGATGAGTGAGGACCGTGAAAGGTGGCTGTGTCCTGAGTGTGGTGGAGTTGTTAAATTCCAGACTGGAAAGTGTTCGGAGTGCGGATTTGAAATTGATTAAATTAAATTTATGATTAATTATTTTGATAGTTGTCTTCGCCACTATTGATTTAATTAATGATTTTATTTATTTAGATAAACTTATTTTTAAAAATAGCTTTTGATTTTAGTGCAATCTACATGTAAAAATAAAAAAAGAATAAATATGTTTAAAACATATTTATCTAAGCTGGAATTTCACTTTCAGGAACTTCATAGCTTGAAGTTATCTTAAATGTTCTGTATGTAGAATCAATCAATGATCCGACAGATATTTCAATCTTATTGTTTTCCAACTCATAATTTGTTGAGTTGAACTTGAATGAACCAATACCGTTTATTACCTTAAAGTTAACTTCAGTCTCTTTTGCAGTTCCCCTGTTCAATGTTGCAAACATGTCAA
>JAUNXD010000109.1:3167-6129 GCA_030539985.1 Methanobrevibacter sp. | reverse complement strand
TTGTAGGCTTGGAAGGCCCAAGTAATAACCAGACTATACCACGACTGCATATAAAGAGTGCGCCGTCCGGGACTTGAACCCGGGTCACTAACGTGGCAGGCTAGTATCTTAACCAGACTGGACTAACGGCGCATAAAAACTAACAACAAATAAACTTATGTTTTAATAATATATAAAGGTTTCGTTAAAAATAATGAAAATGAAAAAAATTAGATTTTTCTTGCAGTAATGCAAATCCAATCATTCTCTTCATCAACATATGCTTTAAAATCCTTAAATCCAGTTTTTTCGAGGGATTCTTTTAAAACTTCTTCAGAATATATTTTCATATCCAAGAGTTCAACCAAATCATCGTATTTTTCCATTTCTCCTTCCCGGTAAACCGCTTCATTACAGAAAAACACCAGACCGTCTTTTTTAAGAACCCTGTTAACTTCTTTCAAATCATTGATAAAGTCAGGCCAGAAGTATATTGTCTCAAAACCTGTGACGATATCAAAGGTCTCATCATAAAACGGCATGTCAGAAACAGATCCCTGCAATACGTTGACAATTCCCCTTTCAATTGCATTCTTATTTAATTCAGTGGATTTTTCAACGCTTACTTCAGAGTAGTCTATTCCGACAACCCTTCCTTCGTCAGATATCTGTTTGGAAAACCTTTCAATGTTTCTTCCACCACCGCATCCGATATCAAGAATTTTGGAATCCTTTTCTATTTCAAAATGACTTACACCCCATTGAGCCATTGCCTCATGGGACTTGTTCATTCTGTCGAGAATTTGATGGCCCAACTCGCCGACAGGCTTTCGGGCATTTTTAATCAGTTCCTTATCTTCAATATTGTGGCCTGTGTTTACCTTATCATTGTCACTCATAGTATCACTTTTTAAATCCTTTACGTGTTTTAATGGCCTGGCCTGTTTTAAACTGCTCTATTTCACAGGATCCAAGCAACGCTTTTCCATAAGCCAAAAGCTTGTCCTCTTCGTTGACGATTAAAACTTCATCCCTTGCACGTATATCCTCATCGCATTCAACAACGAACTTACAGAATACACTTTTACCGTCAAGGGCAAACGGTTCTGAGTCCTTATTTACAACAACCCTATTTTTCGGATAAGACATTGCACCGTGAAGTCTTCTGGCACCCTCTTTTGATAAAATCAAATATGAATCGGAAGCCCTCATATTCACAATCAGGGATTTCCCATCGTAAATGTGTCTTATCTTACCGGTTTTCTTACTTTTTTCTATGTTGATATTGCCGGTAAACAGAGCTTCTCCTGCACCAACTCCAAACTGGTAATCCGCAATGGCCTTAACCTTTTTAACATCATCCTTTTTGTATCGGATTTCATCAGTCAATGTGAATCTGTTATCAAGATCCATTTCCATATCTCTAACAACCCTAGAATGGATGAGAACCTGGTCATAGTATTCGATGAATTCATTTACAAAATCTTCCACAAACTCGATACTGTCAACATCACGAGTTTTTGGAGCGTCATTCTGGCTCAATGGATAAACTTCATCAATTTCCAAAGGTATCAATCCGAATGGAATGTCCAAAACCATGAAATCAACATCATTCAGGTCAATTTCCCTTTCATCACCATAAACATAAAATTCCCCAAGCTTTCCTGAAACGAATTTGGAGTACGGTTTTCTTGTTGGAGGCAATATTATCAAATCACGTTTTTTAGGCATTTTGCGTAACTTTTGCATGTGCCTTAGGACTTCCGGCCTGTATAATGATTCCGGACCGGTGTAGAAAAACGCTGACTTTTTGCTTCTAGGATCATATTTCTCCAAATCCTCGGAGTAGTTTCCAAGCTGCCTTTGAGCTTCAAGAAGTGCAGGGTGAGCACGGCATCTCTCTTCCACCAGTTCCATCAGGTTTCCATCATAAATTGCCTGTCTGATTAACCTCAACTCTGCAAATGAAACATGAAGATTATGTTGGGCAATCAGGTCCCTGCGCTGCTCTTTAGGCATTGCCCTCAAGTCATCGGGAGTGTATTTTGTACATACTTCGCATGAACATGGCATTTCCTGAAGGTTTTCGAGCTTGAATGTTCCTCTTGTTGAAAGAAGCCTGTCGTCTTCAGCATATAATATATACGCCGCTGAGTCAAACAAGTCACATCCCATTGCCACACAGAGCGCAAAAATCATAGGATGTCCTGCCCCCATCAGATGACGCGGAACGGTATCTGAAAGCTCTTTCATTGAATTCATTACCACATCAACAAGATCCTTGTAGTGATATGACTCCATCAGAGGAACAACCGCACCTATAGGATACAAATCAACATCAAGACAAGACAGTTGCCTTGCACATTCACGTCTTAAATCCAAAAAGGTTGAACCTTGAACAACGGAGTTCAAAAGCATTTCCATGTTTTGCTCCTTTTTATATTCAATCGCTTCACGTGCCCTTTCAAGAGTTATTTCCATATCCTCTTCAGCTTTCTGTCTATCAACGAATGGAGCAGTCGGAATATCGAGACTTGTTCCGATGTCAGTTTTAATCAGTTCCTGAAATTCTATGACTTCCTTGTTTGTTATCTCAACATCCCCATAAACGGACAACTGAAATGAACCTGAATCTGTCATTATCGGCCCATCAAAGTTTATCAGCTTATGAAGACCCTCATCGATAGCCTTCTGTTTAAGTTCATTATCCTTATAAATAAGATAAGCATTAGTAATTACGATATCGGCACCATATTTGCCAACATCCAAAGCCTGTTTACGGGGATGGATTACAGGCATCAGTGCAGGAGTTTTCACATCACCATGTTTGGTTTTTAAAACACCCACACGGCCTTTTCCATCTTTTGCTTTTATCTCAAACATTTATTTAACCTTATATAATTTGTTAAAATAAGATTTAAATTAGAAGTTATATAAATTTTGCTCATAAGAAACCTAAAAAATAATATGTCCATATAAAAAA
>JAUNXD010000109.1:0-3157 GCA_030539985.1 Methanobrevibacter sp. | reverse complement strand
TTAAACTTTATAAAAAATAAAAATCAAAAAGTAATCTAGATAAAATGAGTTACGAAAATAATGCCAGAGTAATCAACGATGATATTTTTGATTTGGTAAATGAATGTTTTAGTCAGGAAAAAAGTAGTCGAAATATTGAAGGAAGGGTTAATTTTTTTGATACTTACAATGATTATTTTGTTTTAACCGATGATGGATCCTATTCTATTAACTCTAAAGAAATAAACCACAAAGTTGAAACATTACATACATCTACAGGTGCAATAAGTGAGTCATTTGAAAAGTTCATCAAGCCGATGAAATTCGATTACACCAAAGACATTGCCATTTTGGACATCTGTGCAGGATTGGGCTACAATTCATCAGCTGCAATATCAGACTTCATGAAAAATTCAACCGCAAACTTAACAATAGACATGGTTGAAATATCAAAGGCAACACTTGCATGCGGATTATTGGTGCCTTCACCAATTCCTGAACATGACATTACCAAAAAAGCAATTGAAAATGAACTAATCAAACAGGATTACGCAACTTTGAGTTTGGAAAGTGGTGAAATTCCCGAAAATATCAATATCAACGTTTATATTGAGGATGCAAGGCAAACCGTTCAAAAACTCAAGGATAACTCCTATGATGCAATATTTTTAGACCCTTTCAGCCAGAACATGGCCCCCGAACTGTTTTCGCTTGAATTTTTTAAGGAATTCAGAAGACTGATAAAGGATGATGGCATAATTGCAACCTACACCTCATCAGCACCTGTCAGAGCAGGTTTTATTGAAGCCGGATTTTATATTGGTCTCGGCCCGATATTCGGAAGAATGCAGGGCGGCAGTCTGGCCAGTCCAAACCCTGAAATGCTTGACTGGTCACTTCCGAAAAACGATGAAATAAGAATAGCACTGTCAGATGTTGGAATTCCATTTAGAGATCCTGGACTGAACAATTCCAGCGAAGCCATTTTAGATGCAAGAACAGAAGAACGCCATAATGCACGTCACAATACAAAAATATCTTCAGCGGTTAAAACACCAATATTTTTAGGTCAGGAAATGGATGACGAGAAACTGAAAAGGCGTGTTGAGAGAAACCTTGCCAAAATGAACATTCCATCAACAACATCCGATGAAGCCAAATACCTTGTTGAAGTTGAAAATGATTACTTGGAAAAAACAGACGTTGAAAACAACTCAACAAACAGAATCAAGGAAATGAAAAAAAGATTAAAAAAAATTAAAATGGGAAATTAAATTCTCACATAATTTCCGCTTTTAAGTATATATGCCTCTTCTTTTGAAGACTTAATAGGACCATATACGACATTCAAATGCGCAGGATTGGAAGTGATATGCTCCAAACCGAACACTGAGAAATCCGCATCACAGTGGGCACAGAAAATCATACCTTCAGTACTGCCCGGTTCCCTATGGCCTGTAGCTGGGAAAATTGCAATCTCGGTGGTTTCATCACCTGCCCAGAAGACATCCCAATATAACTCATGACTTCCACAATACGGACAAGTCCTTTCAAGCTCAACCAGATACCAATCATAACCATATTTTGATTCCTCACCAGGAGCAGATGGCCTACCAATGGCCAAAATGGTTTTTCCATCTTCAGAAACACCGTATTTGGAATAGGATTTACCCATATTATTCTTTACAACTGAGATTTGACATGTCAATTCATAATTGGTATCCAAATCCTTACATACTACCTTGTATTTTCCGGCAGGCAACTTGAAATCAACGCTTGCAAAACCTTTGGAATTGGTTTTGACAATATAAGCCACATCATCAATGGTAATCTGAATTTTCTTATTTTTGGCAACCTTACCGTTCTGCTTTAAAAGCTGTGCCTGGAAGGATGAAGACTGATTTTCAATTGCACCAATATCATGTGCCTTGATTGAAGCCAACTTAACAGTGACCTTCTTATTCAATACATATCCAGTGTAAGGATCAACTGACTTGAAGTTATATACTCCCTTGGATAACTTGAATTTAACAGATGCAACACCATTAGCATTTGTTTTAACGGTTTTTTTGGCTCCATCAACATAAACCTTCATCTTTTTGTGTTTGGCCAATTTTCCATTTTTATATAATGTTACTTTAAATGTAGAAGACTTACCTGTAAATACTGTCATGCTTTCTGCACGCAAGGTAGGTGAAACAGTTATCTTATTTTTAACCTTTTCACCGGTATTTGGATTAATTGTAACAATCTTATAGGTTCCGGGAGCAGAGGTTATCTTTAAACTGGCCTTACCTTTCTTATTTGTTTTTTTAACAAAGGTTTGTCCCTTATACTTGAATTTAACATATTTTTTAGCTAAAACCTTACCTTTTTTATTATAAAACGTGGCGGTAAACTTTTTGGAAGCCTTATAATATTTATGCAAGTTAGAAGTGGCGATTGAATGCCTTACAGTAATCTTATTTGAAATCTGAAATCCATTTGGATGAATCGCCCAAATGGTATACTGGCCCGCCTTCAAATTCAAATCAATACTGGCCACACCTTTTGCATTTGTCTTTTTGGTGTATGTTTTGCCATTGAGCTTGAATTTGACATTGGTATTTTTCAGGGCATTACCGTTACTGTCCAAAAATGTTGCTGAATACTTTTTAGAAGTTTTGTAGTATTTTACAACATCATGGCCTATGATGACCGGTAAAACATTGACAGTACTCTTTGTATTGGTAAAATTACCGTAAAATGCGGAAACAACATAAGTACCTGCATTCAAATCCAATGGAATTGAGATTCTGCCATTTGCATCAGTGGTTTTCTCGTAGTTGACCCCATTGATATTAATGTTGACTACAGCATTATTAACAGGATGGCCATTTTGAGATAAAACCAACTCATAACTCGCTGATCCCTTATAATACATACTTACGTCCTTACCACTTAAATCATAACTTTCAGCAAGTTTAGAAGAATTTGAAGCAGCAAGAACCTCACCAGCAGACAAATCATTATCTACCCCCGATGGGGGCTCTTCGTCCACTTCACTAGTAATCACATCGTCAGTCATATTATTGTCTGCAGCCGAAACCGCACCCAGTGACAACATGAAAACTAGCACTATTAAAACTAAATTAATTTTTCTATTAAACATACGTTAACTCCATTTAACATTTGTTTG
>JAUNXD010000108.1 GCA_030539985.1 Methanobrevibacter sp. | reverse complement strand
ATACGGCACTGACAGAGACGAATATGGCAAGTATTAAAAATAATATAAGAAATTTCCTTTTATCCATAAAAATACTGTCCTTTAACATTTTATAAAATAAAGTTTATTTTAACTTTATTATAAGATTTGTTGTTAATCAGTAAAAAGCATTTTAAACAAAAAACTTTAATTAAACAATGTTTATCAAATTATATTTTAATCATCAATTTGTTTAATACAATGAAACTCACAACCTCGTGAAATGATGGTTAATAGGTTGATTTAAAAATAATTGCGGTGTTTAAAAAATAAAAAAAGTTGGAATAATTAGATTATTCCATAAAGATAGCCGGTTTATAAGGCATAGCGTTTTTAGCCTTGTTTTGCGGGTCGTATGAATCATCGGTGTGAATAACCACTTCATTTCCACATTCTTCTTTAATGTATTCTAATGCATCGGTTAAAATCTCTTCCTCATTGATTTTTCCGATGTATCTTGTTTTGGTTATTTCCTTACCGATTTTTTTGGCTACCATAGCTATTTCCTTTTTGTCGTCATAGATATTGGCGCCAATTGCCCTTCCCATAATCTGGCCAATGTCAGGTTTTCCAACCTCGTCAGCTATTTTGTAAAGGTCCCATTTCCAGTCAGGGGCAAGGTATATATGGACCTTTTCGATTTCATCGCCGACCATCTGCTTGATGTGTGCAATGTCCTTGATGATATTTTCAACCAGGGCTTCTGATTTTTCAATTTCAGCACTCATCAGACTCTCATCGGCTTCAGGCCATGATGCCTCGCTTACAAATCCTTCTCCGCCATAAGCGCTCCACAATTCCTCTGAAGTGTGAGGGGTGAAAGGTGCAAGGAGCCTAATCCATGATTGAAGGACTGTTGAGAGGACATAGATTACTGCAGGGTCTTCATCATCGATAATATGTTTTACTCTGTAGAGGTAGTGGTCAACATCCTTTTTAAGCAGGAACAATGCTTCCTGAAGTGCCTGTCTTGTCTGGAAGACTTCCAAGGCCTCTGTTGACTTTTTGATATGCTGGTTGAGCTGACTGATCATCCAAAGGTCAATTGTACGGGTAAGTTCGACCTCTTCAATGCTGCTCAAGTCAAGGGCGGAGCCTTTTATTTCTTCAACTTTTGCTGCAAATTCTCTGAACCATTCGAGTCTTCTTTTGGTTCCGAGAACCTCTTTTTCCCTCCAGTCAAAGTCCTGCCATGGTTCGGCTGAAGCCATTAAAAAGAGCCTTACGACGTCTGCGGTATAATCGCTGATTGCATCTTTTAGAAGAATCACGTTACCTTTTGATGAGGACATCTTGTTTCCTTCGAGAAGTCCCATTCCGAATACTACGGTTCCTTTAGGCCATTTTTCTTCAGGATAGATTGCACTGTGGGCAAACATCAGAAAGCTTAAGTGGTTACCTACTAAATCCTTTGCGGACAGTCTCCAGTCAAGAGGATACCAGTAGTTGAACTCATCCTGGATTTCCTTTACTTTTTCCTCAGGCACTGTGATTTCACCGGAATCCTTGTTTAAAAGAACCTTATCAAAGAAAGCATGGTTCAGGTCATCCGGATTCATGTCACGTAAATATTTGGCTATTGTATAGTAGGACATGTAGATTGTTGAGTCTGTCAGTGGCTCGATTAACCATTGGTTGTCCCATGGAAGTCTTGTTCCAAGCCCTACCTTTCTGGAACATGCCCAGTCATCCAGCCAGTTGATGTAATAATCGAAATTGCTTTTAAGTTCTTTTGGAATGATTGTTTCGCCTTCAAGAACTTTAAGGGTCTTTTCGGTCCATTCCTCGTTTCCGTATTTCATGAACCACTGGTCGTCCATGATTTTGACGACACAGTTGTTTCCGCATCTGCACACAACAGGCCTTTCTGCAAAGTCATACATGATTGTAGCCATATTGTCTGCAATCAATTTCTCTTTCAGCTCTTCACGGGCAAATCTCACTTTCATTCCACCGAAATCAGGGATTGAATCGATGATTTTACCTTTACTGTGCTGCTGTTTGTAGAGTTCATTTGTTGCTTCATGCAGCTTTTCATCGTTCTGGTCGGTAATTCCCAGTCTTTCAATGATGTCTGCTGCCGGAATTTCACCGTATCCCTTAAGGGTACATACAGGAATAGGTTCAACGTTTTCAATGATTCCTTCTAAATTGTATTTTGCAATGAGTTCATCGTTTTTCTTTAGGTCCTGAAGTGCAATGTAATCTGCAGGCGCATCGGCAGGTTCTGAGAAAACGACTCCGCTTCCGTATGATGCGCTTACAAAGCTTGCTGGGAAAATCGGCAGTTCATCACCTGTAAATGGATTTTTGGCCATTTTACCAATCAAATCATTAGGATCAATTTCTGAGATAATTTCCAAATCCTTTATCTGGTTTTCTAAATTGTAGTGAGCTTCTTTTGTAATTACCCAGTTTTCACCTTCAGCATCAACCAAAACGTATTCAACGTCCGGATTAAGCCAGATGTTTGTTGCTCCAACGATTGTTTCAGGTCTTAGGGTAGCGGTAACCAGAATCTTATCTTCAATCGGGAATTTCAGTAAAGTAAGTTCATTCACACCTACTCCTTCACCTTCAAGCAGATCATGGTCTCCAACGGGGTTGTCACAGTTTGGACAGTATTTTACAGGGTGTTCTCCCCTTGCAACAAGTCCCTTTTCATGTAATGTGGTAATCTGCCATTCTATGAATTTTTTGTAGGTAGGATCAATTGTTCTGAATTCTCTTCTCCAGTCAATTGAATAACCCATTTCCTCCATAACTTCATGATATTCTGTTGAGAAGTATTTCACGATGTATTCAGGGTCTTCCAGTTTAGGCAATGTGTCTTTTGGAACTCCATGAACCCTTTCGTACAGGTCAAGTGTCCATGGGTCTTTCCTTTTGATTCTGTCTGCAATACCGATAACAGGAGCACCGGTAACGTGCCATGCCATTGGGAACAATACGTTGTAGCCTTCCATTCTTTTAAATCTTGCATAAACGTCCGGTACGGTATATGTACGTCCGTGTCCGATATGCATTGCACCACTTGGGTATGGAAAAGCCACTGTTAAAAACAGTTTTTCTCTTTCATCAGGGTTTGATTCAAAAAGCTTTGCATCAGCCCATTTTTTCTGCCATTTCTTTTCAATATTTTCGCTCACTAAATCACCATTACAATATTGTTTTTTTAGGGATTTCAGGAACTTTGCTTTTGTGCTGGCTCCTGATAATTTTATTTATAATCATATCAACGTCATCAGCTGAAATGTCTAATCTTTCAGCAATTTGAATATCTTTCATATCCTTTTCAGTGTAGAGATATAAAATTTCATCAAGCAAATCATAGCTCATTCCAATTTCCGCTTCATCAGTCTGGTTTTCCCAGAGGCCTGCCCTTGGCGGCTTTTTGATGATTGCATCCTGGACATTGAGATATTCGCTTAATTTATAAACTTCAGTTTTGTACAAATCTCCAATCGGCTCCATATCGCATGCGCCATCACCATGCTTTGTAAAATAGCCGATAAGAATTTCGCTTTTATTGCCTGTACCGCTTACAAGGTAGTTTTTGGCATTTGCATAATAATAAATGATTGACATTCTGATTCTGGCTTTCAGGTTTCCAACCGCTAAGTTGCTTTCTTTCAGTTGGGTAACGGATAAGTATTCATCTAAAATGCCGTCAATAGGAATTTCTTCATATTCCATTCCCAGACTCTCGGCTATTTTAATGCCGTGAACCTTATCTTCATCAGGTGTTGTGGCTGATGGCAATACGACTCCAAATACATTCTCGGCACCCATCGCTTCACAGGCAAGATAAGCAATCAGGGTCGAATCAATTCCTCCGCTTAAACCAACGACTATTCCGTCGGTTTTGGATTCGTTGACTTTCCTTTTAATGAAATCGACAATGTCAGATTTTGTTTTTTCTAAATCGATATTTGGAATTTCACTAATTTTTTCACCAGCCTAATCATTTATACAGTAAATAATATGTACTTTTTAATTAATAATATTATAGTATGTCAGATGTAGAACTTGTTTGCGAAAAATCATTTAGTGAAGCTGACTCAGAAATTGTTGACAGGTTCATTGAGTTTCAGCATGCTTTGATTGATAAGGATGAGGATAAACTGAATGAAATCATATCCGAAGATTATGAACTGGTCCACATGTCCGGTAAAAGGCAATCTAAAAAGCAGTTCATCGATGAGGTTATGGACGGTACCCTGAATTACTTCAAATCAGAAATTAAAGAGCCTACAATACTTCATGACGATGAAAATTCGGCCTCATTGGTAGGGGACGTTACTTTGACTGCCAAGGTGTACGGCATCAACGGGAAATGGACACTTGATACTGTTGTCAGTTTTTTTAAAGTAGATGGCATTTGGTATCTTGGAAGCTGGGATAACTGATTTCGGTAACTTTTAAATATGATTTTGATAAATTATTTAAATGGTGAAACATATGGCAAATAAATATTTAGCGGCAATTCTATCATTTTTTATTCCGGGTTTGGGTCAGGCATATGCAGGCAATATAAAAAAAGGTATTGCTTATTTCATTGTTGCATTTGTTGCTTTGACTATAATCGGATCATTTTTCGTTGATTCTGTTTTGACATCATTTTATTATATCATTGATATTCTCATCAGCATTTACGCCGCTTATGATGCTTATCTGATGTCAAAGGATTAAAAAAAAATAATCACCATCACCAGGTAATGTTTTTAAAGAAAAAATAAGGAGATAATTAATCAATTATCTCATGTATAGTATATATTTTCCAAATCTAGGAATCCTATAGATAATTACAGTAGCTGCATAACTGAATATTATCAATAAAATCCAAAGGATTATGGCTTTAACGGGTTCTGTGTAGGGAAGCTTAACAACAATCGGAAGCAAAGGCAGTCTGAATAGGTTGTGCACTAAAAACACTGCAAATGAATATTTTGACAGGAAGGTAACCAGCGGATATGCCCTTACTTTACCCATTCTTGAGCATAACTCGAACAGTGCAAATGAGCCGGTTAATACGAATGGGAATTCATACCATAATTGGAAACCGTATCCTTTTGTAAATGCATAATACTGGAAGAATAAACATATGAAAAATGATATGAATGCTATTAATCCTAATTTTACACTGTTGAAGTGTTTAAACTGTCCTTTTTTAACCAGATATCCTAAAATAATATAGATTCCATAAACTCCGCCACTGAATCCAAGGCAATATTGGATATTCACATTTTTAATTCCGTGCATGTCCAGTACAATGGTAATGAACGGCAATAGGAATGCCAAAAGTGAAAATACGATTGTGGCCTGCCAGATTGTATCGCTGCTGAATTTTTCAAGGGCTGCTGAAACAAAAGGCATTGACAGATACATTCCAATAATCATCGGCATATACCACATGTGGCTAAAGAATAGGTTTCCAGCTTCAGAGAAGTTAACTGTGCTGCTTCCAACGGTGATAAACTGCAGGCTGACTGCATAAATCGCTGCCCAGATAACGGTAACGATAATCAGACCTTTACAATTTTTCTCCCAGAACTTGCGAACACGTTCATCGTTGTAGGTTCTGTCAAGTAACAGATAACCTGTAATCATTAAAAAGAATGGAACTCCAACACGTCCAATAAATAGGGATGCAAAATCGAATACTCTTGAAAATACAGTATAATTCAGTATGGCATCCGATGAGATGATATATATTCCGTCGGTGGCATGAATGTATAAAACCGTTAAGATAGCTATTGCCCGCACCAAATCGATCCATTCAACTCTAGTTTTTCCCATAACTTTTTTTCTCCATTATCAAAATTTTTTTTTTACAAAATCTTGTTATATTAATTTAAAATTTTAAATGTATATAAAAATTTTTAGGGGTCTGAATTTTTAGTTTTCAGATAATTGCTGTATGGCAGTTTTTGAGTAAAATCCTTGTGATATGATTAGGGCTCCTAAAAATACATTCAAATAAACTGTTTTTGCGACAGATTTTGGTGTGTATTTGTGTATTTCTCTCATATTGAGTCCTTGTTTGAGTAATTTGAAAAAATCTTCGATTTTTCCACGTATTGGTTTGTATTTCTTCCAATTGTCTAGTTTTTTA
>JAUNXD010000107.1:4120-6177 GCA_030539985.1 Methanobrevibacter sp. | reverse complement strand
AAAGAAAAAATAAACAAGTAGATGCAAGTCACTCAAAAATTAAAAACCATCAAAAAAAAGAGTAAAATGAGCATCTAAATGCCCATTTTGAATTTGAACCTGTATTCCTGGTTTACGATTTCCATTCCAATAAAGGAACCTTTTAAGATGTCTGCGACTTTCTGCAAATCACTAGCGGTTATTTCACTGCCATTTCCGATAGGAGAAAAAAATGTAATCTCATCATCGGTTATCAGGTAGTTTAGAAGTTTTGTATTCTCTTTTTGGTATTTTTCGACAATTGCTAAGATTTCTTCTTCAACAGATTTATCCAAATTTGTCATAATATCACCTTTAACCTAAATTACTTCATATAGTATTTATAGTTTTCTAAAAAAATTTAGGCATACCTAAATATTTATATATTATGATAACAAATAATCAAACATGAAAAAATCTCAAAGGAGGAAACAATGATTATCGGAATTGAAAACCTGAAAGAAAAACAGAAAGAAAAAGAAGAGTCAGAATAATGTATAACCTAACACTACATTATTCGATTTTTTTTAACTAAAACATACACATCAAACAGAAACAATACTGTCGATGAGCAATGAACATTTAAAATAATTAAAACCACCATCAAAATAATTAAAAATTGACCGCCATCATAACAAATAATCAAGGGCGAAATTAAGAAAAATGCAGGTTAAGATTTTGCCAGATATAGTCCACTAAGAAGGCTCCAGACAATTAAGGTGTAAACCGAAATTCTCTCAAAAACCGGCATATAGACATTGCCCATATTGAAAAACATCACCCAGAATGCAATTAAACCTATCACTCCTAAAACCAGCGTTATTTTTTGATATCCTGAAAAATCTCTCATCGAGCGTGAAATCACAATCAGCAAAATGTTTCCGCCAAGTATGGCCATGACCGCACCGAGAGCATGATAACCCAAAGTCAGAGGATTTCCTCCATGGATCAAACCGACAATGATGACTCCAACAGAAGTTATTAATGTCAAAATGTAAAAGACCGTCTTGTTTTTAGCAATGCAGTACTTAAATTTATAGAAATTGCCAAATATTAACGTCAATCCGATTAAAATAAAAGCCGAATTCATTAACCAGAACAGTGGAGAATTGAAATTCGGAATTCCGAGTTCGGAAATGGTGTGGAAAATGTAAGTGCTGAAAAGCGAATCATTAAAAAAAGTCGCTGAAATGGCCTCGGCAATAATATAATACAAACTGCCCAGGATTAGAATCATTCCGGCAACTTTAGATTTCATTTAAAAACCGAATTTTTTGTTGAAGAATTTTTCTTTCAAATCAAAGTTCAACTCTTCAATGTCCGCACCGTCAAGAGCTCTCTGTAAAATCTTATAGGAAGTCTTTTTAGGTACTGTAATGCTTTTGATATGTGATTTGTTCCATATCTTATCAAATCTTTTCTTTAGGCTTGCGATTTTCAATTTTTCAACTACATTTCTTAAATTGATAATATTCGCCTCGTTAACGATTTCATAGGTTGCATAGCTTTTGGCATCAAGTGAAATTGGGTTTAATCCCAAAATGAAGTGCTGCAGGTCATAGTCAAGGAATGAGTCGTAATCCCCATCATATGCGTAAACATGTGCCTTTGCAGACAGTGCCAATCTGAACAGTTCGAACTGATTGTTCACCAATGTCCTTGAAATGATTTCATCACAGAAATTCAATCCTGTCTGAATTTTATCGGCGGATGATCCTGCAACATAGGTTTCATAATCTTCAAATCTGAATTGTATAAGTGCAAACATGTACAGGTCTATCCAATCATTTTCCTTTAAAAACTCATGTGCCTTTTCGGTTAACTCCAGATTGTCGAATGATTTGTTGGCGTTAGCCGATATTTCCAGATTGCGTGCGTCTTTTGCTTCTTTCAGTACAGGCAAAACCCTTTCAACCAATTCCTGTTTTTTACCTGAAACCTTCAGGCCGTTTTCCCTAAGGATATCCTTCAGCTCGGCTACAACATACTTTTTAGAGATGTGCTCAGCGGTTATTTCCACATCTGCGGTCACTTCCACA
>JAUNXD010000107.1:0-4110 GCA_030539985.1 Methanobrevibacter sp. | reverse complement strand
CCCTTCAAGATATCCTTCCGCAACCAGATACTTGATGCAATCCTCTGCTGATGAGAATGTGCCGAATTGACCTTCGTTTAAAATATCTTCAAGTTCATAACCATTGTTTAAAAAATTCAATACGTTAAATACTTCTAATTTTTGTTCACTCACTTAAACACCTTTTTTTGTTTTCTTAACAATACAGAAAAGTTACCGAATGTAATAATCAGGCTTCCTATCAAGAAAGCATATAAACTTGAAATAAATATTAAGATTATAGATATTCCAATCACCGTAACTACAAACATTAATAGTATATCTTTTTTAGTTAATTTAATGTTTTCCTTATAATACTCCTTATTGGCCATTATGGAGAGGTAGAAAATAACCAGTGATGCAATCATAAGTCCGCCTGCAAAAATATGGTTTACCTCGCCGGAGTGCACAAGCTCCAATGCCACAGTTACAAGGTTGATGCTGATTACGACAAAGTAATGGCTGAACATTAACCTTAAGGAGCGCTCTACCCTATGATGCTCCATCAGATTGTGGATTTGGATAACATATGAACCGAACATTGTAAAAACTATGAAAAACACCATATCTAGATGAAATTAAAGTTTGCAGTATCAAAAAAATGTGTAAGGCAAACGATTGCCTCACCAAAGGTTATGATTGTCAGAAGCTCAAACATCTCAACCAGATGGGAAAAGCTGATGATGCTTTTGTCGAATTTTCCCCTGATGAAAAACGGCAGGAACGCACCTGTCAGCACCGCAACGACATTAATCCAAATTACATACTGGGTCAAACCGGAAATTAAACATAAGATGGCAATCACATAGATTGTGCAGACGATTAATAGAATGATAATTGAATTACCTGCCCCCATACCATCGAATTTTCCTTTTTGGCCTGAATCGAATACAGAATCACAACAGTCAAAAGCAAAATAAGCATCGGCAAATCAAATGGCAATGCCATTGTCGCCCAATCTGTGGAAATCGTATTTGCCATACAGATTACCGAAATCATATTTACGCATGCCAATGCATAATCATACCATTTCCACCGGCCGTAGCGGTTTACATAATTGGTGAAGTAAAGCCACGCCTGAAGTATTACAAAAGAAGTAATCAGATATGCAAAAAAGCCATATGGAGGAATGATTCCACCAACAGGCTTTGAAACCAGAGAGGTTAACTTTGATATTGCATATACGAAAATCAAATCGTAAAACAGTTCTATCAATTCAACAGACTTAACTTTAACTTCCATCTTAATTATCGGATTAGTTATATGTCAGAACAATTAAAAAAATATTGCGGAAACTATGAAAAGACATAGAACCAAAAGAAACAATATTATTATTGGCTTTTGCTTTTCCACTTTCCGGTTTTTATAGATTAAAATTGCCGTGACTATAATCAGGACCAGATTCAGAATTTGAAACGGTGAAAACATGATGCATCCTCCAGATTATTGTCTCTTTTGAATTGCTGTGAGAATATTGTAAACATGCCTTGACTGTGATTTCTTGCTCGGATATGATTTTGCAAATATCTTCATCAGCTCAGTGATGCCGGCATCAGGATTTTGCCTAACCAAATCATCGCAAATGTTTTGCAGGCTTTGAGGAGGTATTTTGGAATCCCAAACTTCCATGAAAACATTTTTTATTCTGCGCCTTGTTCGTGGATCCTGAATTTGCTCATAGGTGAATTCCTCACTGAGCTGTCGGTTGACATATTTAACATAATGAGTCTCATCGACCTCATATAACTCGGGAACCTTGGATCCGAATTCATCAAAGTACTTCTGAACTTCCTTTAAAACAAATCTCCGTGGAACAGAGTCCAATTGCCTTGCTTCAAGTTCAATGTCTTTAGGCTTTATCTTAAGATACATTTGCCCGCCATTAATGTATTCGCCATTAATGACAACACCTTCAATGGCTCTTCTACCATTATACTCAAAGTATTTTTTGTTGATTTCTTCAAGCATCACCTTGACTTCCTGAATCGCATCGTGCAATGTTGGAAATTTGTCATTTGTGGTTACATTATTTTTGTTGTATTTTTTGTTTTCATCGCACCATCTGACTGAAAATGAGTTATCATCAGGGTATTTTTCAATGACAAATATTGAATCGGGCTTTTTGAAATCGTCAAAATCAGAATAACAATGAATTGAAATATAATTCAAAAATTCCTCATCGATGTATGCTCCGATTAGATTTATGTCGATGTAGGTGTCCATGTAAGTGATTTCATGCTTGTTTAGAACTCCAAACAGTTCAAACATCAGGACATCCTTAAGATGGACAGGATTTTTGAAAAACTCCTCGATTGCCTTTTTATCGATTAATCTGAACATGTCCTGAATATGAGGGTCTGCAACTGCCTGACCTCTTGTCTTTGGAACTATTTCAATTTGCCTGCCCATATCGTCAATCAAAGAGTACAATATCAGGCAGGTGCCGTCCAATTTTTCCTGGCAGTGATAAATTACCTGACCATTATCGGATTTGAGCTGATGTCTTTTATCCCAATAATGGATTTTTGGAAATGACTGGACGAATTGCTCTGTATCATAGCTTTTTCCGGTTTTTTCTGTGATATGAGTTATCACCAAAGACCCAAGATATTGGTTTGGTTTTCTTGAAATATACCCTTCGATTGTGTTTCCTTTTGGAGTTTCTGATTTGAATTTGCTTAAATGCTTTGGCTTTACTTTATTTTGAAAATACTTTTCACAAATCTTTTCTTTCATCTTTTAAACCCCCAATTTTTAATGAATTTATTTTAATAAAATAAACCGTTAAGTATATAAACCACAAATTATTTACAATTGGTGTTTTCTTAACCGAGTATCTTCAATAAAGTAATATTGTCAACAAAATATTTAAAATAAGCAGTTTTAAATTAGAACAATTTTACGCGCTCAAAACAATATTACGAACTCAGACAACTTTTCTTTTAAAAAAAAATTAGAAATGATTAAAACATCAGCTGTTTTTCAATCATTTCCATCATAGGTTTTACGTCATCAGACAAATTAATTTCAGTGATTTTTTTAGGAGAACGTTTTTTAGAAGCGTAATAAGCTTGTGCAAAGCTACGGCTGATAAAAATAATTCCCTCAAAATCAATTATGAATTCCAATTCATTGAGACCATTTATTTTAGTTATAAATTCCGTGGCAGACTGATTGAAATCCAATGCTGTGTTTATTTCATCCTTAATTTTAATAATCATTTATAGCACTAGTCTAAAAGAATTTGGCTGATTAAATTCGATTAAATCATAAATATTTTGAACTTTATACCTATTTAATCTAACGGCAACCAATGTCCCATTAAAAATATGCTCAGAATGCAATAAATAATATCTGTAATAATCACCACAAATATGCAGACAACCTCTCCTTGAGACAATTAGCATCTCACCACCATTTCCCTCACAAACTAATCGTAGAATAGTCCAAAACCCATTTCCACGTTCATAATCAGAATCAGTTATTGTTGAAAATGTCCCTATTGCTTTTTCTATTGCCTTGCAACCATTATCAAAACCAACATCATATTTTTCAAATATTCCCAGAATGGATAATCCATCATCAATAACACATATTTCAAGTTTTTTACAATGCGAATCTAATTTAGAGCAGATATAACTTTTAACATCATCCCCATTATCTCCCGAATGATCATACACCTTGTTAGCCAGTTCTGAAATTATTGTTCTTAAAACGAAATAACCTCCATAACTCGAATCCAAATTATCCACATAATTTGTTAAAAAATCTGTTTCATCACTTTCATATCTTGAATTAGGAAGAGGGGAGAAAAATTTGGAGTTTTTCAAATTGCTTTCCAAAAATTCAAAGGCACTGCTGCCGTCATCAAGTTTTAAGCTCTTGTTTGAGCATTCACACAACAATGGAAGAACTGTTGTCGGACTACATTTCAAATTTCTCAAATCAATTTTATCATCACTTTTATTTTCAATTATTTCCTCAAATTCCATATAATTATCAAACAGTGTTTTAATGGTTATGATAACACCACCTAAGGCTCTGTCTAAAATTGTCATGATAACATATGCTCTATTTCATCATCAATAAATT
>JAUNXD010000106.1 GCA_030539985.1 Methanobrevibacter sp. | reverse complement strand
GGTTGAGGCGAACAGCTATATCATAATAGACGAAAATGATGAAGGATATCAGAAGAATGATATAGTTAAAGTTGTCTTCTTTGATTCACTACTTTGGTAGAGGAAGTGTTATTTTAATGAATGGGATTTATTATTATTTGATAGCCTTTGTGGTCATCTGGATACTGGTTGCAATATTTCATGAAAGATTGTCAAATCATGGAGTTGAACTCAACTTTCCGGTCATAATGTGGAAAACCCAGAGGCTAAGGGGACTGATTTCCAGGATATCAAATATTTCACCAACGTTCTGGCGATGGTACATGAATTTAGGTATAATTGTAGCATTCGGAGCCATGATATTCATTACCGGAACGATTCTGGCTTCATTGCCATCGGTTTTTGAGACACCAAGTGTATCAATAGTCATTCCTGGTGTGGACATACCGGGCTCCCAGATTTATGTCCCGTTCGTTTACGGACTGATAGGACTGGCAACTGTTCTGATAGTTCATGAATTTTCACACGGTATCCAGGCAGTTGGCGAAAAGATACCTATCAAGTCAATAGGTTTATTATTATTTGCAATCATTCCCGGCGCATTTGTTGAGCCGGATGAAGATAAATTGAAGGAAGCAAAAAAGACTTCAAGATTGAGAGTCTATGCGGCAGGTTCAATCGCCAATGTAACTTTAGCCCTGATTGCTTTGGTATTGCTGTCATTGGTATCTGCCGGAATACCTCATTACTTTGAGGAAGATGGAATTGCAATAGACAGAATCGTTTCAGATTCCCCTTCAGAGGGAATATTGAAAAGCGGTATGGTTTTAAAGGCGATTGACAATTATACAATCGCAAATTCCACTGATTACATCGGTGTTGTAAGTTCATTTTCACCGGGTGACAACGTGACGGTAAAAACCGACCAGGGAACATATCATGTAACTCTGGGCAAAAATCCGAACAATGAGTCAGTGGGATTTTTCGGAATTCAGGCAAACAAGCATTTCAAACTGGCCGATGACAGTTTAGGTCCGCTTCCATGGATTCTCTTTGAGCTTGCAGATTTGTTCCAGTGGGTGAGCATGCTTAACCTAGGAATCGGATTGTTCAATCTTCTTCCAATCAAGCCTTTGGATGGAGGATACATGCTTGAGATATTGCTGAGTTATAGATTATCTGAACAGCATTACAAGCCGATTGTAAATTCCCTATCAGTGGTTATGGCAATGGTTATAGTATTTAGCATAGTTGCGGGATTTTTATGAGTGATAATATGAAAAGGATAATGATTATAACATTTATTTTATTTTTCCTGTTATTCAGCATAGGTTCAGTATGTGCTGAAGATATTGAAAATGAGACAGGCACTTTAAAGCATGATTCTGTTGAAATTGATGATTTGACTATTGGAATAGAAGAGAAAACATTTAAAGATTTACAGGATCAAATCGATAAAGCCGAAAACAATGGTATTTTAAACTTAACTGATAATTTTAAATACGATTCAAAAACTGACGGTGATAAATATATAAACGGATGTGTGGTGGATAAGAATTTAACCATGATAGGTAAAAACACTTACATTGACGGAAGCAACTTGACAAGAGGGTTATCCATCGCAAGTAATTGCCAGGTCATCTTGAAAAATATCACTTTTAAAAACGGATATTCCAAAAACAGTGGAGCAGGAGTTCTTGTAAGCGATAACTCCAATCTCACAGTAGACCATTGCACATTCATGAATAATAAAGTTTACAACTCCGATGGAGGAGCGATATGTGGCGGTGAAACAACAAACATTGAAGTTCACAATACTCTGTTTGACAAGAACACTGCTGTCCGTGAAACCAATTTGGAATGGAAAGCATTTAAGTGTGGAATGGGAAGCGCAATATGTCAGCACATCGACTCAGTCCTAAAGTTATATGACTGTATTTTCAATGCAAACAATGGATATCTGACAACAATACTTGTAATCAGCTATGATGATGATAGGGATTTAAACAAGCCAAGCAGATTATATATGGATAATTGTCTTTTTGAAAACAACACCGCTAGAAGCAACGGAGCAATTTATCTCGATGAACTTGGATACGGTGAAATCTACAATTCAACATTCAGGAAAAACACCGTAACGGAAAAAAGAGGAATTGTGGTTCTTGATGCGGCATATTCCGCTTTGGTGAAAAATTGTCTTTTCGAAGAAAATTCAGTAATCAGAGGTGGCGGAATCTATATTGGTGTATTTGATGAGAAATACAACTCAAACGTAACCATAAGTGATTGTAATTTCACAAACAATAAGGCTTCAGAATATGCGGGTGCAGTATATGCAAATCACGGTGACACTAAAGTGTTCAACTGTAATTTCATTAACAACACCTGCAGCGAAAAAGGGGGAGCCATTTATGTTAAATTCGAATCCTTAAGGATTTACGATTCCTATTTCGAAAACAACAAGGCCCAATACGGTGGTGGTGTGTCTTCAAGAGCAAATTATACACTCATCAACAACTCAACATTCATTAGAAATTCCGCATCAATGAAAGGTGGAGGGGTTTACTCAAAAATGGAAAACGTATCCTCAGCAGATTGCAGATACGCAAACAATACTGCACCTAAGGGCGCAGAAGTATATGGTGTATTCAATGTTGAGGTATTGGAAAGTTCCCTTTATTTCGGAGATACTGTCTATAAAATCAGATTGACCTCTCCTTGGAACATGCCGGTTTCACAACCAATCAAAGTTAAATTCACAGGAACTCAATCAGTAACTTTTGATTTAATAACAGATTCACAGGGAATAGCGACAATAACTCCACAGCTGGCTCTGGGAAAATATTCAATTTCAGTGACATTGGATGGGGGAATAGTTTCACCTGATCCTTCCGACATTACTATATCAAGGACTCCGGTGGTGCTTTCTGTAAGTAAAATAACTACCACTTACCTTTCAGGCAAGGTACTGACAATTCAGGTTAAAAACTCAAAAACCCAAAGGGGCGTTGCAGGAGCACAGCTTAAAATTAAGGTTTACACAGGCAGTTCATACAAGACTTACACAGTTACAACAGATATTTATGGAGTGGCGAGATTTGATGCATCCATACTTTCTGTTGGAAAGCACAATATTGAAATAACCGCCGCAAACAAAAACATTAAGCTGACTAAGGTATCTTCATGGGTTAAGATTAACAAGGCCAAGGCAAAAATAACCGCTCCAAAGAAAGTTAAAAGGCCTTCAAAAATAAAGATAAAGGTTTTAAACAAAGCCAGCGGTAAAGCAATCAAAAATACCAAGTTCAAGGTCAAGATTTACACAGGGAAATATTACAGAACAGTATATATGAAAACAAATGCCAAGGGGGTCCTGAAAATCAAGACTAAAAACATGTCAAAAGGAAAACATAAGATTGCGATTGTATTGAAAAACTCTAACTATAAAATCAACAATAAGGTTACCGTAAAGGTTAAATAGCCACATCATGCGAGGGATTATTTGAAAAAAGTTATTAAAATACTTTTTGTTATATTCATTATCTTGATAACGTTACAGTCAATCCATGCTCAAAATATGGATAATGAGTCATTTGCTAGTGATGGATTTGATAATTCCTCAGTTAAAACATTCACGGATTTGAATAATAAAATCAATGCAACCGAAAGTCAGGTCATAAATTTAACAGACAGCTATAAGTTCACTCCAGATGAAGATAACGAATCCTTCATCGGAGGGGTTGCGGTATCAAAAAACCTGACAATTGTCGGCAAGAACAATTCATATATTGACGCAAGAAATTCGGCAAGATGCCTGTTCATAGGTTCCTACTGTCATGTTGTTTTAGAAAACATCACATTCATAAACGGATACAGTCAAAAGAATGGAGGGGCCATTTTTTTAAATGCTCATTCCAATTTAACCCTTAAAAACTGTGTTTTCATTGGTAATGTAGTGTACAACTCCAATGGAGGGGCATTGTTTTCCCATAAGGATACGAACACTGAAATCCGTGAATGCAGATTCATCGACAATCAGGCTTTGCGCGTAAGCAATCTTGAATGGGACAGTTACAAATGCGGGATGGGCAGTGCAGTATGCGTCAACATAAATTCCACCATCAGGCTTAACGGTTCAAGTTTCATATCAAATAAGGCATACATGGCCACATTGCTTGTGGTAAGCTATGACGATAACAAAAACATCAATTCAAGCACATTATATGTGGGCAACTGTCTTTTTGAAAACAATACCTCAAGAGCCAATGGGGCCATTTATCTGGACGAGTTTGGAAATGGGGAAATTTTAGATTCCATTTTTAGAAACAATAAGGTAACAGAGATAGGGGGGACTGTTGTATTGGAAGCGTCACAGGTTTCAGTTAAAAATTGCATCTTTCAATCAAATTCAGCTGTCAGGGGAGGTGCAATCTATCTGAAAATGTTCAATGAAAGATATCAGTCAACCGTTTCGGTGGCTGGCTGCATTTTCTCGAATAACCGTGCTTCACTTTACGGCGGTGCAATATGCTCAAGAGGAATGCTGACAGTATCCAACTCCAAATTCAATGATAATGCTGCCGGTGAGAATGGGGGAGCAATTTATTCCAAATCTGGAAACCTTCAATTGTCCAATTCAAATTTCAATAAAAATCAGGCACGATACGGTGGTGCAATATATTTGAAAAGCGAGGACAGCTCAGTTGTAAATTCAATCTTTGTTCAAAACGCTGCCCTGATTAGGGGAGGAGCGATATACTCTAATGTTGCATCAATATTCAGCACTAACTGCAATTACGCAAGAAACTCCGCACCAAACAGTCCAAACGTTTACGGGGTGTTCACCGGTCAGGTCAGCCAGAAAAACCATTATTACGGCAGTGTCAAATTAACAATCAAACTTAAATCACCATGGAAAATGCCTCTTTCACAAAAGATAAAAGTAAAACTCATAGGATCTAAAACTTATAAGACCGGATGGCTGAAAACATCATCAAAGGGAATTCTAACCATTAAGCTTCCATATCTCAAAGTAGGCAAGTATTCCCTTAAAATCACAATGGAGTCCGGAATCTGCCAGATGAATCCAGTATATGTCACTGTTTTAAAGTCCCCATGCAAAGTCCAAATCAAAAAAAGATCCGCATCTTATAACTCCGGCAAAAAGATAAAAGTGAAGACATTTAATTTCAAAACAAAAAGCTGTGTTCCGGATGTTAAAATGAAAATAAAAGTTTACACTGATAAAAAATATAAAACTCAGGTACTAAAAACTGATAAGAATGGTTTTATAAAGCTTTCAACTTCTAAACTTTCAGTCGGAAAGCATAATTTAACAATATCTTCAACAGATAAAAACATCAAATTCAAAAAGGTCAAGACTTCAGTGAAAATCAAAAAAGCTTCAGCAAAGATTTCCGCTCCAAAAAAGGTTAAAAAGTCTTCAAAAATAAAGGTTAAAGTCAAAAACATGGGGAGCGGAAAAGCCATCAAAAAGACAAAATTCACAGTGAAGATTTTAACCGGCAAAAATCAAAAGACAGTCAAAGTCAAGACAAACTCCAAGGGTGTTTTGAAAATCAGTACCAAAGGCCTCACCAAAGGCAAATACAAGTTTGCAGTTGTCCTTAAAAACAAGAACTATAAAATCAATAATAAATTCACAGTAAAAATTCGTTAAAAAAAAGAAAAAAGTGAAAGAATTGAATTCTTTCGATTTAGAAGTATTTTTCTAATATTCCTTCAAGGATTTTGTAGTGACGACCTTCATCTATATTATAGCAAGGATACCTCGACCTCTTAGGTCGGTAGTTGAACTTATAATTCTTTACATGCTTTGGCTAATGCTACACCTAAGTTGTAGCTTGCCTCATCCTCTTCAGCGGTAGGTACGAATGTAATTTCCTGGGAGTCAATTACATCAAATCCGTAGTTTCCTAATTCTTCTGCAAGCATTGCAGGTGTTCCACCTTTACCTCCCATTGAACCGAAGGTAACGGCTTTTCTGACAATTCCTGTTCTGTTGAAGAGCAATCCTTTTAAGTAGTACATGATGTCTCCTATACTTGGGTATGGAACATCGTTGATTGTAGGGTCACCGACAGCAATTCCTTTACTGGTCAGGATACTTTTGACGATTTCAGATCTTTCATCCTCGTGCAGGAAGAAGATTTCCACGTCATAGCCTTCAGACATTGCACCTTC
>JAUNXD010000105.1 GCA_030539985.1 Methanobrevibacter sp. | reverse complement strand
TTATTGAAAAGTTAAACTCCATTAAAAGTGGAGAAATGACAGCTAAAGAAAATGTTGAAGGCTTCATTAAAGTTATCGATGAAAATAACGAAGAAATTAATGCATTTATTGAATTAAACTATGAAAATGCATTAAAGCAAGCAGAAGCCATTGATAAAAAAATCGCTAACGGCGAAGATGTCGGCGCTTTAGCTGGTTTGGTATTCGGTATAAAAGCAAACATTAATGTTGAAGATTTGATTATTTCAGCAGCTTCCAAAACTCTTGAGGATTACTATGGAAGCTACAACGCTACAGTCGTTGATGAAATATTAAAAGAAGATGGTATAATCATTGGTATTTTAAATATGGATGAGTTTGCAGCCGGAAGTTCAACTGAAACTTCTTACTACGGACCTACTCAAAACCCTGCCGCAATGGGCAGAATCCCAGGAGGTTCATCAGGAGGTTGTGCTGCGGCAATTGCGGCTGAAATGTGCGACATTTCAATCGGATCAGATACCGGAGGATCCATCAGAAACCCTGCATCCCATTGTGGAGTAGTTGGATTTAAGCCTACCTACGGTGCAGTTTCAAGACAGGGCCTTTTGGATTTATCAATGAGTCTTGACCAAATCGGACCTTTAGCCAACGATGTAAGTGGTATTGCATTAGCTTTAAATACCATTGCAAAATATGATGAAACCGAATGTACAACCCTCGACTGGGAAAAACCTGACTTTACCGAAGTACTTGAAGACACATCCCTTGAAGGCATGAAAATAGCTGTATGTAAGGAATTCATTGACGTTACCGATGATGAAATCAACAAAACAGTCAACAAAGCCATCCAAAAGCTTGTTGATGCGGGCGCTGAACTTGTTGAAGTGAGCTTCGATTACATTGACCTGTGTTTACCTACCTATTACCTCATTAACTATGTGGAATTCTTCTCTGCAACCAGAAAATACGATGGAAGAGATTACGGTTCCAGAATCGAAGAGGTATGTGGCGATGAAGTTTTAAGAAGAATCAAAATCGGTTCACATATTGCGGAAGCGGAATTCAGCGGTAAATACTACAAGCAAGCTTTAAAAGCAAGATCAGTCATCAGAGGGGAAATCACCTCAATGCTAGAAAATGTTGATTTGATTGTAGGTCCTACTGTTCCTAAACTTCCTCACGAAATCGGTGCGGAATTGGAACCAATGGAAATGTATGCATACGATGTATTGACTGTAATAGCTAACCTTGCAGGTATTCCGGCAGCAAGTATCAAAGCCGGTGAAGTTGAAGGCATTCCTGTTGGACTGCAATTGCAGGCAAAACCATTGGATGATTTAAAAATAATTAAAGCGATGAGTGTTTTTGAAAACACTCAATAAATTTCTTTTTTTAACACCACCTACCACATAAGAACTAATAATATCTCAAAGGAGTTGTTATTATCTCTTTAATCATTCATCCAGAATATAAAAAACTAAAAAAAGAATTATCTGATTTAATATTCGACCATGAGCAGTTAACATTGCAAATCTGTCCAAATATTGAAAAGGAATATGTTTTGAATTTTGGATTATTGGAATTTAAACTATACAAAAAAGATTTAGAACTGTCAAAATTAAAAAGAAAACTCCAATTAATCCAAATAGAACGTAACAATGGACAGAGCATTGATATTAATAAAATTAACAAAAAAGTTGAAGAAGAGTTCAAGGAATATAATGAAAATCTAAAAAAGCATTTGGATGAATTAGAAGAAGCAAAAAACAATCCCGGCATTTATCTATCTAAAGAAGACAGCGCAAAAATTAAAAGATTATATAAAAAATGTGTGTTTAAACTGCACCCAGATTTAAACAAAAATATAACAGAGCATGAAAAAAACATTTTCATCAAAATGACTGAGGCATTTAAAAATGGGGATTTGAACACATTAGAGGTACTATATTATCAGATGTCAGATGACGAGATAGATTCTACTTTAGATATTGAAAAGCTAAATGAATTGATAGATGAAATGAAAGAAAAAGTAAATGCTATTAAAAATAGTTACCCATACAACAAAAAAGAACTGTTAACCGATTTAAATAGAAAATTTGAATACAAAAAAGATTTAAACAATTTAATTAATGATTATGATATAAAAATTAATGAATATAACGAAAAGATAAATAAACTGATTTACCCCCTTCGTTGAAGATATTTTCTTACTTTCGGTGCATGTTGCCGGATTATACTTCATTGAAAATATTGAAGCGATATTTCCTAAAATTGAAAAGGGAAGTGAATTAGAGTTAATTAGAGAAAAAAATAATAAATATGATAAATTTGCTATTTTAGTTAAATTTGATGGGGAAAAAATAGGATATGTCCCAAGAAAAGAAAAGAAAATATTAGCCAATCTTATGGACGGCGGAAAGCAATTGTATGGTATTGTCGAATCCGCTTCGAAGGAAACCGTCTACATTGATGATGAAAATTATTTCGTGAAATTCAAAATATTTTTAAAAGAATAGAAAAGAAAAAAAAGTTACAGTTGAAATTCACCTTTAAATATAATTTAAAATATATATTAAAAAGAGGTTATTTTTATGACAAGAATTGGACTTGCTTATCTAAGTGGAGCTGTTCCTGGATTTGAAGATTTTGGAAATCTGCCAACAGATATCGTTAAAGAAAATGGATTGGTTAACGGTAATAGGGCTTCAAAAGAACTAGATGCATTAATTATTCCAGGCGGAACACTAATCGAATCAAACGACATTAACATGGATTTGAACACGGAAATTAAACAAATGGCAAAAGATGGAAAGCCAATTATCGGAATTTGTGCCGGTTTTCAGCTGCTTTCAAATCAAATAGACATTGGCCGTAAATCCCCGGTGCCTATTGTAAAGGAGGGTCTTGGATTAATAGATGTTAACTTCTCACCATTGATAACAAGTGATCGTGTGAAAGCAAAAGTGTTTGATAACTCATTTTTAGTTAAAAACCAAAAAGAGGATGTTAATGGTTTTCATACGCACACTTACGGTAAAGTTGAAGGAGATGCAAAACCTCTATTTTATTCAAAAGTCCAAAGGATGAATTATGGAGATACCAACGAAAAAGGCGATTACAACATCTTTTCAGGGGCGTGCAATGATGACGGCAACGTTATCGGTACAATGATTCATGGAATTTTGGATGAAAACCAGGTTCTTGTAGACAACCTATTGGAACAAATAGATGCTAGAGACATTGATGACATTTACAATAGAAATGAAGAAGTCAAAAAATTCCTCCAGAGCGAAGTCGGAATCAACACAAACATTAAAATACCTCAAATTGAAACAAATGGAAAACCAAAATACCTGATGATTGGAAGTAACGGATCCGATTCAGGTAAAACTTTCATACTAACTGGACTGGCCGGAGCCTTAAGGAAAAGAGGTTATAAAGTGGCTCTCTTAAAGGTGGGGCCTGATGTACGCGATATTATTCCTGGACTTTACTTAACAAAAGGAAAGATGGAAGACTTTGCCTCTGTAAAGATTGGACACTTGGGTTGGGCAGATATTGAATCTACAATAAACAAATTGAACAGTTCAGACTACGATATAGTACTGATTGAAGGTGTAATGAGCGTATTTACTGGTCTTTTAAACGAAAAAGTCCCATTTTCAGCAGCAGAAATTGCAATGTCATCAAAAATACCTATGATTCTTGCTTCAGGTGTAAATAAGGGTGGAATCGAGTCAGCTGCAATAGATTTAGTTTCACATGCCAATATGCTTGAAAAATTCGGAGTTCCAGTAGAAGCTATTTTACTCAACAAAGTCTACAATGACGATATATTCGACCAAGTCGTTCCATACATTAAAAACAACACCAGTGTTGAAAATGTATTGAAGCTTCCTAAATTAAAGTCAGCCGACATGAGAGGTTTTATTCCTGAAGTTGAAATAAGATATGAGCTGTTCACATCCCATGCAATGGATCTGATTGAAAATAATTTGGATATCGATTTAATCCTCTCAATGGCTCGTGAAGTTGAATTTAAAAAAATCTACACATTTGATGAAATTAAAAGTAAGGTGGTATAATGGCACTTAATTTAAGCCCTGAAAAAGGTGTGAAGCTTACAAAAAAGGACAGGGCACATGTATTGAAGAAAATGAAACAGGGCTGGAAGGCAACCTGTCTGATACCTGATTATGTCTTTGACGAAAACGGAGACATTCAGATAGCTTCCGACAAGAATCGCCGTTTGGTTAAGATCGTGAAATTCCAGGATGACGGAATCCACATTGAAAAGGCTCTCAAAAGCAAAACGTTAAGAATTCAATGGCATAAAATATCTGAAATAAACAAGTCAAAAGAAGTAAAAAATGGTTTAGAAATTAAAATGCGCGACGGCAAATACGTAACCTTCAGCATTTATAATTCCTATAAATATCAGCAAATCATGGAGTTTATTGCACAATATATTGCAAACAAGTGCAATAACCCAAATTAACTATTCTTTTAAATATTCATTGATGATGTCTTCGCCTCTAAGAAGGACCAATCCGTTTTCTTCGGCGTATTTGCGAGCATCGGTAATTGATGTAGCCTGTCCGGTTTCACCATCCATCATCTCACATACTACACAAACAGGAGTAACGCCTGCAAGTTCACATAATGCAAGACCGATTTCGGTGTGTCCCTGTCTGTTTTTGACAAGTCCGTCGGCTCCTCTTAAAAGACATACATGACCAGGTGATCTGAATGTTGCACCGAATTCATCAAATCTTTCCTCTTTCATCATCAATGCCATTTCTGAAATGGTCATTGCCCTGTCATGGTCTGTAACGCCTGTGAATGATTTTCTGTGATTTGCCCAAACTGAAAATGATGACCTTTCATCATATGGAATGTCTGTTGGCGCAAGTTCTGCGAGTTCAGGATATTTTTCAGTTGCCGCAGCCATAATGTCCACCATGAAAGGCAGATGAATTGCATCACAATAATCAGCATGCAGACAGTTGCAGATTAAACCACCTGCATCGTTTCTCATGGTTGCAATTGATTTAGGGGTCACGAATTCGGAAGCGATAATCATGTCGACTTCCCCTTCCCTGTCATCATCATCAAAAACTAGTACGAATTCACCATTTCTTATAGCTTCTAAAGCTTTATCTAAGTTTGTTTCTTGATTCATAGTAATATCTCCTTATTTACTAGAACCAGGGCTAAAAATAACTAAATAACTATTTCTTCTCTTCCATCCGGACTGTAACCGTCGGTTTTGGATTCTCACCAAATCAACACTTCCATGTGCTCGTGGACTTATTTTAAATAAAAATCACCACCGGTGGGGAATTGCACCCCGCCCTGAGAACGTATTAAAAAATATATTCATTATGTATAAAATACTTTTTGGTTAACCCATAATGTCTTTAACTAATGCAACGACACCAGCACCTAATGCTCCTGCAATGATGAATCCTATAAATGAATTAAAAATAGGGAATAATGCAGCTATATTCGGAGCAAGTATTAATGGTGCTATAATTCCCTGAAGAAAAGATACTAAAAGGCCTGCCGCACCGCCAACAACCAGTGCATTATCGATATTGTCTACAATCAATCCAATTATTGCCCCTGCAATCAGAACTGCAATAATGAAACTGTACCATCCATTTGTCAAAAAAGCTAACAAAATCGCCAAAATTAAAGCAATGACTGTTGCTATAATAATGTTTATAATCATTTTTTGAATCAATTTCCATTTTAAAAACCATCCTTTTAATTTTTTAAAATTCAAGAGTCACAATATCTCCATCTTCAATATTCAACTCATCCCTTAATCTTTTTTCTGCTATAAATTCAAGATAATTTTCTTCATGAGTTGTTTTTGCCGGAAATACTATAGCTCCATATACATTATTATTCAGTTTTGCCTTGATATATTTTACAGCGCCGAAACCTTCATCTGGCCTGATTACATTTTGACAATTGTCCTTGATTTCATTGATTTCATCCAAATGTTTGTCGCTGACAATTACATTCAATGTTCCGGGATATGGAATGAAACCCAAATTTTTCTTAAACTCCTTTGTGTAAAATTCCTGTGAAAGAAAATACGCTGCCTTTCCCAAACCGGTTGTAACTTCACCATCAATTTTCATTAAATAACCTCTAATCAAATTAAATACTTTAGATTAACTATCATAATTTTCAATAATATAATTAATT
>JAUNXD010000008.1:12930-19279 GCA_030539985.1 Methanobrevibacter sp. | reverse complement strand
ATCTTGTGTATTAGAACTTATAAGTTAAAAGTTACACTTGAAATGCATGTCTATATCTTGTGTGTTAGAACTTATAACTCAAAAGTTACACTTGAAACAGACCCATCAAAAAATTCGTTATAACTAAAAACTTACACTTGAAACTTATGTCTTATAAGCATGAAAAGTATTACTTTAAGAAATTATTTAAAAAATGAAAACATAAATATTATCAAAAATATGGGATGTGCAAATATGTCTGAAAAAATTAAAGCAACAGTTGAAGAACTTGAGAAATTAATCAATGTTGATAATGTAATCGGCGATCCTATTGAAACAGAGGATAAAATCCTCATTCCTGTAGTGAAAATGGGATTCGGATTTGGAAGCGGAGAAAACCTTCTCGGTAAAGAAAGCAGCGGTGCAGCTGCAGGTGCTGGAGTGGAACCTATCTCAATGGTAATGATACCTAAAAAAGGAAACGATACTGAAGGAGTTCGTGTACTTGATTTAACTAAAGGAAGCGAGACCAATAAGGCAATATCCGATATAGGATTAATCATATCCGACCTTGTAAAGAAATTCCTGGATTCACAGTCACAAGACCAATACTACGACGAATCCGAATATATAGAACCTGAATTCAGCACAACCGATGAAATCACCGAATAATAGGAAATTCACTGCATGTTAAACATCCTGGGGATGATTATTTTAATAATCATCTTATTCATTATTATTCTGCTTACAATAGGAATCAGAATATCTGTTAAATACACTAAACAAGGCAGTGACATTAAAGGATGTTTGAAAATACTTATTTTTAAAAGAATTAAAATCTACACTCATCGCTTCCCTTCAACCGACGAGGATGAAAATGAAGATGATGAGGATAAAGAAAAAAAGCAAAGAGACATTAAAAAGCTCTATAAACTGGCAAAACCTTGTTTTGAAGATTTTAAAGTATACATTAAATCCGTTGTCGATATAATCAGCATATCAAAAATAGAAAATCATCTTGTCTTTGGCCTGGCAAGCTATGCCGATACCGGAAAATACATTGGAATAATATGGGGAATTCTTTCAGCCATCAATCCTATGCATGAGAAATTAAGATTAACCGCCGAACCAGTATTTACAGGTACAACAATCGACGGATATGGCGACAATGAAGTTGAAATCTATCCGTTGAAACTCATAGTCCCGACACTCAGGTTAATTTCAAAAAAACATGTCAGAACATTCATAAGAGGTGTCTGGGATGAAAGATAATATCATAAAAGATTTTTTGGATGAAATCAACCTCAAACAGGATTTGAAATTTGACTTTAAAGAGGTTTGCGGATTCACCTTCGTGATAATGACAAGGACAATCACATTCAGGGATGAAATTGCCTCCGCCGAAATCCAGCCTGTTGCCATAATCTATGAAGAAAATGGTGAATATTTGCTGGCACCCCTAGATACCATTACCCAAATTGATGAAATTGTTAAGGAATTTGTGAAAAATTGCCTTTAGGGAAGGGGAATGTCCTCACTTTCGACAATTACCTCAACCACCAGAGGCCCGGTCAGGTCATTTTCCAAAATCAGTTCAAGATCTTTTAAATCATCAGCCCTTATCGCATCAATTCCATAGCTTGATGCCAATTTCGTGAAATCCGGATTGTTTAAGCTGGTCTGATAGGAATCCATATCATAAAATGACTCTTCCCATTGGCGAATGATTCCATACTCCGAATTGTTTAAAATGAATACAACCACATCCAAATCAAGTTCCTTTAATGTGGCAAGCTCCTGCAGGTTCATCTGGAAATCCCCGTCGCCGTTGATGACGATTATCTTCTCGCCTGTTGCAATTCCCGCACCTATCGCTGCCGGAAGACCATAACCCATCGGTGCCATTGCCCCTGAAAAGAGCAGCTGCCTTGATTTTTTGGATTTTTTCAAAAGGGTTGTCCATGTGGTGTGTGATCCGGCATCGGAAACTATAATGTTATCGCTAAATCTGTTTAAGATTCTTTTGATTACCGCCTGCGGCTTTAAGTCATCATCCAAACCTTCCAAGTCATATGAATCATCAATTTCAAGGAGTTCATCTATCCAGTCCACATCGTGGAATCTGGTTTCAAGCATGAAATCCATAACTTTACCGTGAATCGGATAATCGCCAACAAGAACATCCTTATTGATGTTTACATGAATGAAATTGTCCGGAATCTCAGGCAATGTCCTTTCACTAGCCTTGATTCCAAGTCCTATAATGCAATCTGCATTTTCAAGCGCATATTTTCCCCTTTTGTTTGCACGGATTCCGCACAAACCCAAATTCAAGGGATTATTCTCATCAATAACGCCTTTTCCATGAAATGTTGTTGTTACCGGAATGCGGTACTTCTCAACTATTTCCTTTATGCCTTCACCGTAGCTTATAGCTCCTGCACCCAATACTAACATTGGCTTTTTTGAACTGTCAATTAAATCCTGCGCCTTTGAGAGATTGGACAGGTCATCCTCACAGAGATAGCATAAATCAAAATCGTTAAAGTCCTCTTCAAGAAGAACATCCTTTGAGAGGTTTATATGTATAGGTCCTTTCGGAAAGTTTTTAAGCTCATAAATTGAAGCCCTCAGCACATACATTGCCTCTGTACCATTCAAAGGATTATATGATGAGCTTGTAATGTGTTTAAACATCTCCACTTGAGGTGTTGTCTGGAAATGGTCGCTTCCACGATATTTAAGTTCATTGTCACCGGTTAAAAGCAGTACAGGCAGATTGTCCTTGAATGCTGTTGCAAGGGCCATTGTAGTGTTCAATGCTCCCGGCGAAGCGGTTGTAATGCACACACCGATTTTACCAGTTGACCTTGCATATCCGTCTGCAGCATGAGCAGCCGCCTGTTCGTGCCTTGTTAAAACATGATTGATATTGGAAGTTGACATTGCCTTATAGAGAGGCATTATCTGCTCGCCAGGAATTCCGAAAACATCTGAAATTTCCTCCTCTTCAAGAATCCTGACGATTTTATCGGCTACGTTCACTCCTCTTCCTCCTGATAGGAACCGTTGTACTCACCTGAGCCTTTAACCGGAAATACCACTGCCTGAGCGATTCTGTCTCCTGATTTGATTTTATATTCGAATTCACCGTGATTGTAGATCATGAACATCAGCGTTCCGTAAAATCCAGGATCTCCAACTGCGGTTTGAACTGAAACGAATGACCTTAAAAGGGTTGATCTCGGCAGATACAGCATGGTATATCCCTTAGGGATTTTGATTTTCCTTTTGATGCTTGCAAGGTAAGCGGTATGAGGCTTTAATGTGTAAATGTCTCCTTCAAGCTCTTCGATTTCAGGCAATTCCTTTTCATTGTCAATGAGTGAGCCTGCAGTCTTTTGTACGTATATCTTATCCAATTCCAAGTCAATACCGGATGGCTGAACCAAATCTGCGAAATCCGGAAACAGTTTAACAAGTTCTTCTTCACCAAGCATTTTATCAAAACCTTTTAATAATTTATTTATTCCTGATTGTTTAAATATTAGATTGGTGATAGTATGCCTGTAATTCAAATTGCTGGAAACAACGGAATAAGTATTGAAAAGAAAAGAGAAATGGTTAAAAAGGTATCTGAAATCGTAGCTGATGCATACGATTTACCTATTGAAACAATAACCGTACTGGTCAGTGGCTTTGACCCGGATGACATCGGTTCAGCAGGCCAGCTTTTAAGTGATCGGAAATAATCATGAAAAGGGGAGTCGGAAATCTCCCCATTTAGTTCAAACCAAAAAAAGAACTAAGTATTTGAATCAATCAAATACACTACTATTTATTGACTTTGCTTAATATAATGATTTTGATTTTTGCAAACGAGCCCCAAATCAACCAGCTCATCAAGATTTCTCTGGATTTTCTTATCGAAATTGCCTGATTTGTATCTTATGAGTGCCTTTTTTATCTCATCGAATGTTGTGTTGTCAACTGCATCATATACGCTTTTCTGGAATGGTGTCAAGTTGAATATGATGTCGTTGAGAGGGTCTTTGACCCCGTCAAATGACCATACCTCGTCATTTGCCTTAACATTGAATCTTTCCTCAAGTTCCGGAATCTTATCTGTCAGTTCATTTAAGTAATCATGGGACGTGAGTCCGTATTTGTGCTTTGAAATTCTGTTTAGGAATTCTCTGTGACAGTCATCCAAATCAATGTCATTTTTATTGGTGTAGCTTTCAAGGACATATGCCTTATCGTCAATTACTTCAATGACCTTGAAATCAGCGTTTTCCCCGTCATATTCAATCTGTTTGAAACTGCTGAGGTTCCACTGATTTTCCAAAAGGAAATTCCTCACAAACTCGGCGTCCTCAAGCTTATCATAGTATCCGAAGATATAATCATCACCTGCAATTCGCTTTTTGATTATATAGGTATCGAATATTTTTGTGATGTTCAAGCCATATTTTGAGTTGTTCGGATTTCTCAATTGCCTTTTAAATAGTTTTTCGATTGTTTGTGCAGTCGGCTTTTCGCCAAATTTCCCAAGAATATGGATCTTTTCATCAATTACCTTAACGACCATGTAATTATCGTTTACTTCATATATTTCCTCAATTGAGTTTAAATCCCATTCGCAGGCGATTAGCTCATCCCTGATGAATAAGGCATCATCAATATTTTGAAATTTACCATAGTTTCTGGAGTTTTTGACTATGTTGAATGAGTTTTTGTTTTTTCGAATGTACTTTTCCGCCATCAGGCTTAACTTTGTTTTTGGAAATTAATAACAGTTTCCGTATTGAAAAAAGTGAATAGAATTGATATTGATTTAAATTAAAAACAGGTATGATTAAATAAATAGTTTGTAAGATATAATCAAGATAATTAAAGGAAAAATTAAATAAAATGAGATTTATGTATTGATTGCGATTTAATTTAAGTAAAATATAGATGGAATTAAAAAATAAGGAACAAAATCCTTATCTTTTAACCTTCACTTTAATTTTTTTAACTGTTTTACCGTAGCTTGCCTGGATTTTGACCTTTTTGCCGACTTTAAGCTTTTTAAGAACTTTCTTTTTGATGGTTACTTTTGCAACACCTTTCTTGTTGGTTTTTGCAGTGTATTTTTTCTTGTTGAACTTGAACTTGACTTTAAGGCCTTTTTTGGCAATGCCGTTGATTTTCAATGTAGCCTTGAGGACGAGTCTTTTGGCAGATTTTTTAACTTTAACCTTTTTAATGGCCAATTTGACGATGTCCTTGGATGAAGCTGATTTGACATTGACAATGAATGTATTTGAATGGAATGGAGTTTTGCTTCCAGATTCATAATTTATTACCTTAATTGAGTGTTTGCCCACAGTTGTAAAGAAAAACGGCACTTTAACACTGCCCTTTCCGACTTTAACGGTCTGGTTGAAAACACCATCAACATAAATGTCGAATTCGTTTGAACCCTTGAGCGAGGAAGTGATTTTAACGACAACAGAATATCCTATTTTAACTATATTCGAATCTATGGACGAAGTGAACTTGCCGGAGTTTTTCTTGACTGTTATTGAAAAAACATCCTCGTAAGTTTTTCCGCCGCTGGTAAACTCGGCGATGAACGTATGTTCGCCTTTAGACAGTCCGGACAATGTAATGCTTGCCAAACCGTTGACGACTTTGCAGGTTCCTATTGCCTTTCCTGTCTTTACGTAATCATCCTTGACTTCCTTTGCATTGTATAACTTGAAAACGCCATTGTATTTTTTTGGAAGGCAAAGTCCGACGACTTCCTTTTCACCGACGCTTGAATAGTCAAAATGCAATATGTTTAAAAAGGTAAAGAATTCCACCTGATCGGTTAACAGCGGATAGAATGAATCGTTTCGAAGTTCCAAAGTGAAATTATACCACTTACTTATTTCAAGCTCATCAGTATTGAATTTATACTCCGCAACACCATTTGAATAGCTGATCTTTTGGGATTTGCCGTCTACTGTGAGATATAACTCCCCGTCGGCATCATATGGAAGGGTTATGTAGAAATCCATATCCTTTCCCACCATCATTGACTCGTCATAGTTTAAAGCAATATAATATCCGAAGACAACATATTTTGATTTAACCAAAGTGATCTTGTTTCCGTCATCATATGTGACTTTAACAAGGTGTTTTCCCCACGGAGGTCTTTTGTCCAGTTGATTTAAGAAAATCCTTTCGGGATTTGTTTTGTTGTAAACCAGCATGTCATCAACGTATATCTGGAAATATCCTGTCAGGGCAGGGTGATAGATAGTGATGAACTCGCTGTCCGGATGGTATACATCATACATTAATACACTGACATACTCCATTCCCTCGTTTTCGGTTA
>JAUNXD010000008.1:4942-12920 GCA_030539985.1 Methanobrevibacter sp. | reverse complement strand
AGAAGTTTAATGGGATTGCCGTTGGTTGGCTGAAAACTTGCAGCGATTTTATAGTTGCCCATTGAAGTGATTCCCAAATCAGCCAATTTCACTTCCACCGTATCTGAAAGCTTTTTATTGTATGCCGGTGCAGGATTATCATTAATGTTGATTTTTAAATTGCCATCCTTATGCTCATAATTATTAACCCAGAGCAGTTCGCTTTCAGAGTTGAGTGCAATGCTTTGCTGAAATTCCACTCCAAACCCGTCTACATACTGAACTTCCGCCAATTCATCTTCCTGAGAATTTCCATAAATGTTGGCTTCATCTTCAACGGTCAACTGGTCATCGGTTATGTTTTCGGATGCACTGACCGCCCCCATAGTTAAAATCATCAGGATTAAACCTAGAATAATTAAATGTTTGAATCTCATATAATCACTATCATTATATTTGATTATGTGAAATATTTATAACATTCGAAAAAAAGATTAATTTAAAAAAAAATAGTAAAAATAAGGAATAAAATCCTTATTTTTTAACTTTCGCAGTCATTTTCTTAACTGTTTTACCGTAACTTGCCTGGATTTTGACCTTTTTGCCAACTTTAAGTTTTTTAAGCACTTTAGCTTTAATGGTAACTTTTGCAACACCTTTCTTGTTGGTTTTTGCAGTGTAGGTCTTTTTGTTGAATTTGAATTTGATTTTAAGACCTTTTTTGGCTTTACCATTGATTTTTAAAGTGGCTTTTAAAACAAGTTTTTTGGCGGATTTTTTAATGGTCTTAACCTTTTTGAGGGTTAATTTGATTTTATCCTTAGCCGGTGCAGGAGTCTGTTTAACAGTTACGAAGAATGTGTTTGAGTAGAATTTACTTCCAGTATCCATATATACTTTGATTTTGTGCTGGCCAACAGCTAAATTTGAAATTACTTCGCTGATTTTACCTGTGGCAAAAGTAGCGGATTTGTAAAATTTGCCGTCAAGATAAATGTCCAATTTATCAGATGAGACAGGACCAGTTATAGTCACGGTTACGGTGTTTCCAACAATGACCTCATTTGCATTTATATTGGATGAATATCCTGGAGTGTTGTTTTTAACGTCGATGTATACTGTCCTGTCATCTTGAAAATTGCCGATTGTATAATTTACCAGGAATTCATGTTCCCCTGCAGGCAGATTTTCCACTGGAATAATGGCTTGACCGTCAGCAAATGGAACTGTTTTAACCAAGGTGTATTTATCTTGATCTGTTTGAGAATCATATGTTACACTGTAAAGTGATACAGTGCCTGCAGTTCCTTTAGGACCGTAAACATTTATTGCACTTTTTTCACCTACTGCCATATCATCATAATCAACCAGAGGATAAACTGTGATATTACGTGATTGTGTTCTAGCAGGATATTTTGAATCTCCAAGATATGTGGCTGTTGCTGTGTATATGCCTAATTGCACTTCATCAGGAATGGTAAGTGTAACCTGACCCTCTTTTAAGGTAACATCATATGATTTTCCATTGAATTTGATAGTTACCTTATTTGTAGCGGCATTCGGAAGAGTAACTCTGAAGTTGATTTTGTCACCATATGTAAATGAACTGGTTGAACCTCCTTCATAATCCTCTTCATATCCATAAAATGAAAAGGCATATGTTAAATTCACCATGTTTTCCTTGACATATGCTTCGGCAACACCATTTTTTTGATAGACTGCTTTTACTTTATAAGTACCTAATTTATAATTTGACAATTTCAAATCAATAACGTCCAAATTTAATGAATATCCTGGAGTTTCATCATCTCCAAATGTTTCATTATATACAGGAGTGGCATTATCTCCAAAATATACCTGTACAGTACCGTTTAACATTCTGCCGTCATAGACATAAACAACAGAATCATAACCATAATCCGGATCATAATCATCAATATTTACCTCATCATAAACCACAATATACGGTTCATCATAGTCTCCTTCGCCGTCATCACCAATTACATCATCTGCAGGAGCCTCTTCAATAGGGTCTTCTGCGATGTCTTCTGCTGCCAGTGCATCATCTGAAACGAGGTCTTCAGATGCGCTTGCAGCACCTATTGTTATTATGGCCAGCAATAAACTGACCAAGATTAAATATTTCGCCTTCATAAATAATCACCAATTATTTTGAGTACAATATTATATTAGAAGTGTAAAGTATTTATAACTTTCGAATATTTTGATAAAAAATTGTTAAAATGGTGAATTATTTATATAAAATTGACAAAAATGTAAAAATTTTAAAAAAAATAGACAAATAATGATAAAAAATAAGAATTTATCATTATCGTTTAACTTTCACTGATTTTTTGACAGTATCCTTGAGATAAGTTGCCTGGATTTTAACCTTTTTGCCAACCTTGAGTTTTGTCAAAAACTTTTTCTTGATGGTAACCTTGGCAACGCCTTTTTTATTGGTTTTGGCCTTGAATTTCTTGCCGTTGAACTTGAATATTATCTTTTTGCCCTTCATCCCCTTTTTAAGGGTTGCTTTTAATACAAGTTTTTTGGCTGACCTTTTGACCTTGACCTTTTTGAGCTTCAGAATGTGTTTTATGACCAGATTGGTTTCAACGCTTGCCCTGCCATATATCACCTTAATTTTGTACTTGCCCGGAGCAAGTGATGATGGTATATTGAATGTTATGACTCCTTTCGGGCCAACGACAGTGTCGTAAGTATTTTTGCCGATTTTTACATCAGCATCCTCACCCTGTTCGGCGAACCTTCCGTCGGAGGAATATGCAACAACCCTATATGCCACGTTATCACCATATGTCATTTTAATGTCCCCGGCACCGGATATCCTCTCTATAGCACCGTAAACAATTATTTCACAGCGCACATTAAAGAAAAATCCGTCATCTCCCCAATATTCAATGTCCAAATCGATGTTTCCATCCTCAAGCCTTGAAAGTGAAACACTTGCCTTTCCGTTGACAACATTCACCGATGCATATCTTTCATAATCCGCATCGATGGTGATAACCCCATTTGATCCCTGGCCGAAATCGAATGTGAGGAATTTGTTTTCCCCAACGCCCATTCGGGCAGGATATATGATTAAAGGAAGCACCTTGAGATTGATATCCTTTGATTCTATATTGTAATCGGTGCCTGTGTATTCGGCGTGGAAAATGTAGTCTCCGACCCTGAAACCTGAGAGAGGATAGCTTGCCACCCCTTCATTCAATGTCTGGTTAAAAAGAACATGATTTTTGCCGTCGGTGATTAGGAGATTTCCTGCTGCATCTCTTGGAAGCCTCAAATCAATGCTTTCACTATCCGAATAGTGCATTGTTTCGGGAGCGTCGATTGCACTTACAACGGTTATGGTATCTGCCACAGTCTGTCCACCGGCAGTTGCAATTATCCTGTATGTTCCCTCATTCAACCCTGAAATGTTCACATATCCCTCATTTGCATTATTTTTGACAACCTTGTATCCTGTGCCGTTGATTTTAACATCAAGGGTGTTGAAAAGGGCTGCCGGAGCAGTTATGTAAACCCTGTTTTTGGGATTTCCGTAAATGTATGGGTCGTTTATGACTGTTATTCTAAGCGAATCGGCATTGTTAATGAATATTGTGGCCTTCTTATATGCTTCGACATTGTGGGATGTGGATTTGAATTCTATTTCGATTTCATAGGTTCCAGGCTTGAGATTATCGATAATCAGCTCCGGATCGTCAATGTCCAATTCTTCAGTCAAATTGAATGGTAATTTGGCAGGATTGTTGGTGATGTGGAATTCCTCCTCATCGTCATCGTAAGTCAGTTCAACCAACTGGCTGTTGAGCTTGACTGAAAGTGTCCCCACCACTTCCCTGTCATCATCTTCCCATTCCTCAGGATAGGTTATGTCAATGACATTGTCGTCTGTGCCGATTACATAGACATCCCCGTCGTTAACGTCAATTGTTACCTTTCCATCAGATAATACATCATCATCCAATGACATCCCAACAGTCGAATTGTCTTCTGCTGCTGCAACTGCACCTAACGTCAATATTGCGATTAATACGCTTATTATAATTGCATTTGTGAATTTCATGAATATCACTTCGCATATGTTTTCTTTTTAACCGTGCTTTTAAGATATGTTGCCTGGTAGGTAATCTTTTCACCGGCCTTTATATTTTTAAGCTTGATTTTGATTTTTGCAACTCCTTTGGAGTTGGTTTTTACCTTATATGTTTTTTTGTTGATTTTAAACTTTACTGTTTTTGATTTGAGTTTCTTGTATAATCTGGCCTCAAGTTTCGCCTTTGATTTTTTAATTTTGATGTCCTTTAAGTCGATGAGCTTAACTGAAACCTTACGGGTCAGCTTGACTTTGCCATAGCGTATTTTGATTTTGTATTTCTTAAGTGCCAGGTTCTTCAGTTTCAATCTTGCAACACCCTTGGAGTTGGTTTTAACCTTATATGTTTTCTTATTGAATTTGAATTTGACAAAAACATTCTTAAGCGGCTTTGCATCCCTTCCAAAAACCTTAACCCTATAGTTATACTTATGTTTATATAACACATTGACGTTTTGAGCCTCAATCCTTATCTTTGCCGGCGCAACCTCGATTTCATAATAATCGGAAGTGTTGTAACCGTTCTCGCCTATGAAATCGACCCTGATTTCGTATTCCCCGATTTTCAAATTCTTAAGTGAGTAAACAGCCTTTCCGTTTTTGATTTTAACAGTGTACTGATTTTCGTTGATGTGGACAATCATAATTCCCTTGCAGTCGGTTGGAACTTCCAATATGATTGATTTGTCCTCACCGACAGTGAAATAGCAGTCGATTGTGATTTTAGGTGAAACGTAGATGTTTTCAGTTATTTGGTTAAGTGAATAGTCGTTACCTGTGTATGCGGCATTGAGGAGATATTTTCCAGGAGCAAGACCGTCAAGTCTTACCTCTGCATGTCCGTTGATTAATTTGACTGATTTGAAAAGTGCACCGTTTAGATATACGTTCAGATTGCCCATTGCATCCCCTGGAAGGTTTAAATAGACTGTGGATCCGTCCTTGAATATTATGTCATCAGGAGTGATTATTTGATTTGTGACTGTGAAATTGAAGGTGTTTGTTTTTGCCTCGAACCTTTCATCACCGGAATATGAAACTGTCAATGTATAGTTGCCTGCACGGAGTTTGGTGATGTCAACTTCAAGGATATTGTTCATTATGTTTTCTGGATGTGTGAAACCTACCCTGACGCCATTGATTGTTACTGTGAGAAGATTATTGTTCAGAGTATCGGGCAGATAGAGTTCAATGACGTTTTCCTCACCGTAAATGTAATGATTTGATGAATAAATCTCCAAATCGTACGTCACATTGATTAGAACAGTCTTTTCTCGTGTGAAGTCCTTATTTGAAACGACTACCCTGACCTCACGGGAATTCTTTTTTAAATATTTTTCAAGGGAGAGAACGAACATTCCACTTTGGGTGCGATCCCTGCAGATAAGCACTGAATCAAGATACACTTCAACTGAAGAGTCTGTCTTGACGTCAACGCCGATGCAGTCGTCATGGTTGATTATTACTGTTTTTGGAATGGTTATCAAGGCATTTACAACTTCAAAATCGAATGTTTTATTTATTGGATTGTAATATGTGTCGTTTTCATAGATTATCCTGAAAGTGTGGTTTCCCAGAGCAAGATTTGCAATTACCGAACCGTCAAAATCAAGAAACGGTCCGCTGGCCCTTGTTCTGGTTATGAATCTGTCATCAACATAGATTTCGGCAAAACCGTTGGATGATCTTGGAAGCATCAGAGAATATTTAAGGGAATGCAGCGAGTCATATTGAAGAACCTCTTCAGGAAAATGCAGAAAACTGTAATCGGGATGATATGTCATTACCTTTAATGTCTTGCTGATGTTTAAATCGATATTGTTGTAGAATGCTGAGACCTTGTAGTTTTTACAGTCCAATGGAGGCCAGACATTTGCAACATATATTAACTTTTCCTTCGGAAGCGTTACCGGAACCTTAAAGGACTTGTTTGTAATGGTTTGGTTGTAGATTACCTCGTCATTTACCTTAACGCAGAAGTCTCCCTCGGCCTCTTCGGGCAAATCGACACTGATATCGCTTAAGTTTTCAGCCCACATCTGCTCATCGAAAGTGACATTGATATCATCAGTTATGTTATCCGATGCGCTAATGGAAGTTATTGAAAGAAAGAATACTACTGAAAAGCATAAGATAATGAATGGTTTAATATTCATGTTTAAATATATGGGAAAAATAAGTTAATATAATTTTATATTAAAAAAATAAGAGAAAATAAGGATGTTTAATCCTTATTTTTTAATTTTTACAGTCATTTTTTTAACGGTTTTACCGTAGCTTGCCTGAATGGTAGCTTTTTTACCTTTAAGTTTTTTAAGGACTTTTTTCTTAATGGTAACTTTTGCAACACCTTTCTTGTTGGTTTTTGCGGTGAAAGTCTTTTTGTTGAGTTTGAATGTAATTTTTGCACCGCTTTTAGCTTTACCATTGACTTTTAAAGTAGCCTGTAAAACCAATTTTTTAGCTGATTTTTTAATTGATTTAACCTTTTTAAGAGCTAATGAAACTACCTCTTTAGCAGGAGCAGGAGCCGGTTTTGCTTTTACTGTTACATAGTACAATTGATTGTAATCTATAACTAAATCTCCTCCATCCTCATAACCATGAAGAACATTGATTTTGTGTTGGCCAACAGCCAAATTGGATAAAACATGGCTAAATGAAGCTGCAGGGCCAAATTCTTTTTGGAAAACTCCATCAACAAATACTGAGAAATATTCTGCTGAATTAGAACTTCCACTAACAGTGATTGGAGTTCCTACAGTTACTTCAAGTGGAGTGACTGTTGTTTTAACATTAGGATTATTGTCAATAACTTCAATACGTACAGGATTGATAAAGTCATTGAACGGTCTTGTTGTAGAGATGAATTTTACAATGTAATAATATTCTCCTCTTTGTAATTTTGGCATTAATATAGAAGCTTTACCGTTAGAAACTGCACCACGAGCAATAACTGAAGTTCCGGGAGTATCAGTGTCAGGATTATAAGTATAAACCTCTGCAGTACCAGAATATACTTTAGGCAAAAGAACATCCAAATAATAATCTTGATTTGATGCTACGCAATTAAAATAAGAAACGTCAGATAATACATATAGAGTAAATGCGAACTCTTTGTCTGCTGATCTAACAACAACATCATAATACTTCAAGTCCAAAGTAGTGGATGGGAGTGTGAAAAATCCAACACCATTGGTCAGGGCGACATTTTTGGTAGCTCCATTGAAAGTGTAAGTTACACCAGTAACGGATTTAGGCACGTCAACCCTTATTTTAACATCCTCATCACCATAAGCTTCAACATAATACTCTTCATCCTCATCATCATAAGCAATAGCATGCAACTCGCCTTTATACTCTTCACAAACAATTAAATTGGAATCTACTTCGATTGTTTCTTCAGCATAAACTCCATCTTCACCGGTCGGAGTGAATGTGACTGTCAAAAGGTATGTTCCAACAGGCAAATCCGGCAAGTCATCAGCCCACAGATTGAATTCATCACCAGCGCCTATAGCAATGTTTTTATTATAAAATGATTTTCCGTCAGCAGCAAGGTCCAAATTACCGGTAACATCTTCTTCACCATTATTTTCGAGACTTACTACCCAATCTTCATCATCATCACTTCCCCATATAATAACATCCTCATCATTTATATAAAAGTCAATATCATCACCTTTATCTGCAATGACATCAGTATCCTCGGAAGCGACAATTTCTTCATCTACAGGAGCCTGTTCAATGTCTGCTCCTTCATCCACTGCCAAATCATCTGAGACGTCTTCAGATGCGCTGACAGCACCTATTGTTAAAATAGCCAGTATCAGACTGACTATAACCAAATATTTTACCTTCATAATTAAT
>JAUNXD010000008.1:0-4922 GCA_030539985.1 Methanobrevibacter sp. | reverse complement strand
AAAATATATAAAATTTGTTGTTTTTGGCAAAAAACTGAATTTTATAATTGGTTTTGAAAAATTTGAATAAGATTTGTTTAAAATTTGTTTCATCAGAGAATGTTTTTCTGACAATGTTTCACTCAAACTTGGATATTTAGAAAGAATGTTTAGAGAATGCCAATTGTGGAATAAATATATTACGTATGGTTTTAAAAAAAATAAGAGAGAATAAGGATGTTTAATCCTTATTTTTTAACTTTTACGGTGAATTTTTTAACGGTTTTACCGTAACTTGCCTGAACAGCAACCTTTTTGCCAACTTTAAGTTTTTTAAGCACTTTAGCTTTAATGGTTACTTTTGCAACACCTTTCTTGTTGGTTTTTGCAGTATAGGTCTTCTTGTTGAATTTGAATTTGACTTTAAGACCTTTTTTAGCTTTACCATTGATTTTTAAGGTAGCCTTTAAAACAAGTTTTTTGGCTGATTTTTTAACTGTCTTGAACTTTTTAAGGGTGAGTTTGACAGTGTCTTTAGCAGGAGTAGTTTTTTGTTTAACGGTTACATAGAACAATCCGCTGTAATCTGCACCATTTTCTCCATAATGGATAACATTTATTCTGTGCTGACCTGCAGCCAAATTGGAAATCACTTCAACAAATGATGTTTTTGAATAAAATCCTTTTTGATAGACTCCATCGACATAAAGATCAAATTCACCTAAAGGTCCGTTTGCGTTTACGGTTACTGAACCTCCAGGAGCTATTTCACTAGGAGTGACAGACACTACGACATTTGGACTGTTATCAATGGCGTTTACTGTGAAAAATTCCTCATATTTATAGCTTGCAGAATCAAATTTTGCAAGGTAAGGATGTTCACCTTTCTGTAATTTCGGCAATGCTACAGTACCTTTTCCTCCTGTAACAGCGGCCTGTCCAACTAAAGTTGTAGGTTGGCCGGTGTTTGGATTATAGTTATAGACATATAATGTACCTGAATATATTTTAGGCAATGTGATGCCTACATATACGTCCTGATTGGTTCCCACAAATTCCAAACTGTGAACAATTGGCTCCACAGTTACATCCAAAGTCCTTTTTTTATCTCCGCATTGAACAATGAGGACATGTGGTGCAATGGACATAGTGGTTGACGGAATTGTTATATATCCTACACCATTATTCATGTTAACGGTTTTATTAACCCCATCAATGCTATAGATTACATTATCTGTTACGGATTTCGGCAAATTAACTCTAATTTGAGTATCCTCATCACCATAAACGTGAATCTCATTTTCATACTCATCAATTTCATACCAGTCATCCCAGCCTTGTTCATAGAGTTTCATGGAATATGTCACTGTAATGGTATCATTTGAAACGATTGGATTGCCTACCTGAGGAGTGAATTTAACATTTAATATGTAAGTTCCCAAAGGAAGATTCGGCATGTCCTTTGCAGTTAACTGGAAAAAGTTCTCATCAGATTCCTCATAACCAGGTACAACTACCTTATCATTGGAGTATATTATATTTTGGCCTGTTGAAACAACGAGACTTCCTGTAACATTAAATTCTTCATCGTTATTAACAGTAACAACCCAATACTCATCACCATATTCGATATCGTCATATGACCTAATGTCAACATCCATATTTAAATCATCATCCGCAAGTACATCATCTGCAGCAGATTCGCCAATCGGTTCATCTGCCGCATCGCCAACTGCAAGTGAATCATCAGATGTGATGTCTTCAGATGCACTGACAGCACCTATTGTTAAAATAGCCAGTATTAAACTGACTATAACCAAATATTTTACCTTCATAATTAATCACATATTAACTTTTTTTAAATACAATTTATACTTTATCGTGAAAAATATATAAAATTTGTTGTTTTTGGCAAAAAACTGAATTTTATAATCAGTTTTGAAAAATTATAATGAAATTTGTTTGAAATTTGCTTAAGCACGGAATGTTTTTTTTAACAATATTTCAACCGAACTTAAAGATTTGGAAATAATGTTTAGATAATGTGGGTGGTGAAAAAAAAATAAGAGAAAATAAGGATGGTTAATCCTTATTTTTTAACTTTTGCAGTGAATTTTTTAACGGTTTTACCGTAGCTTGCCTGAACAGTGACTTTTTTGCCAACTTTAAGTTTTTTAAGCACCTTAGCTTTAATGGTAACTTTTGCAACACCTTTCTTGTTGGTTTTTGCAGTGTAGGTCTTCTTGTTGAATTTGAATTTGATTTTAAGACCTTTTTTAGCTTTACCATTGATTTTTAAGGTAGCAGTTAAAACAAGCTTTTTAGCTGATCTTTTAACTTTAACCTTTTTAAGGGTCAGTTTGACTACATCCACTTTAGCCGGAGCAGGGGCAGGTTTTGCGTTGACAGTCACATAGAATGTGTTTGAATAGTATTTGCCTGACTCGACAAAATTACCTTCCCCATCTTCATATCCGTCAATATATTGGATATTGATGTTGTGCTGGCCTACGCCAAGGTTGGACAGTACTTTGGTGACTTTACCGTTGACAATGTCAATGAATTCGGAATTTCCTCCATCAACAGAAATCTGAATGGTACCTTTGACTCCTGATGTGTCAATGGTTACAATGATGTTTTCACCGGCTGTAATGACAGATGGAGTAACGCTTACCTTGAATTCAGGGCTGTTTTCAACAATGTCTATTGTTGAAATGAATCCGTTTTTGTAATCGCCGGAAGTGTATTCCAAGTAGTAGTCCATTTCCCTTGTTATTTTCATTGTTATGGTTGCAACACCGTTTTTGACCGGTGCTGAAGCCAGCGGAACATATGAGTACTCCCCTTCATAGTCATCATAAACTGCCTCGTATAATGTGAGGGTACCGGTAGCGTCAGGCACTTGTGCTGAAAAGGTTACCTGTTCATTATATGAAACCTGATATGGGCTTGAATACTTAGGAATCACAGTGAAGTTGACAGTGACTGTCTTTTCAGGATAATCAGCACCATTATAAGTGGCTGAAATTGAATATTGTCCAAGCTTTAATTTAGTGGTATCGATGGCGTATTTTCCGCCGTTGGAATCATACGGTATTTCTTTAGACTCACCATTGAAAGTAACGGTGACTTTACCTGTTGCCCCTTCAGGAACCACAAATTCAAAGTCATACATGTTAGGATACATTACATAAATTCTGGATACTGACATACCGTCATCAATGAAACCGTAGAACTGATAGGTTACGGTCAAGTTGCCTGTGACGTTTTCACCGACATATTCATCCCCACTGTAAGTGATTTCAATAGGATATGTGCCGTAATCAAATGAAGCGGTTAAATCAGAAAGGAAAATTTCAAGGTCGTCATCATCTTCGAATTTGCCTGCAACTGATTGGTCATAGACAATTTCTCCGTTGATTTTAATGGTAATGTTACCTTTTGCATCTTCAGGACCAGTAACTCTAAGGAATGAATCATTTTCATTATTCTTGTCGACTTCATGGTAGAAATTGATTAGAACATCATATTTAAATTCCACATCAACAGTTCTGGACTTGGTGTATGAACCGTAGACTCCATCGTCATAGTTTACGGTTATCCTATATGATTTTACCTCCCAGTCATAATCAATGTCTGCAGCGTAGATGACACATTCCCCATCTTCATCATCATATCCGCAGTCCTTAATGTTTTTGTTGAATTTCAACTCACCGTCGATTAAAATAGTAATGTTACCGTCAGCATCTTCAGGAGCTTCAATAGTTGCAAGAGGGTAATCATCATTCATATAAGTCCAGCGCTCAATATCTATTGAAATATCACCTTCACCATTTTCTTTTGATATCTTGAATGTTCCGTTTACGGATGTCGGATTATAGTAGCTGTCCTCGGTGAGTTCTATTTTCCAGTTGTGATTTCCAACTCTTAATCTTGAATAGGAATATTCAAACTCTTCATAATCATCAGGGTCAATGCTAACCCAATCGGCAACCTTACCGTCAATATACAATGTCAATTTACCGTCCACATCACCTGGAAGGTTGGTTGGACACCACTCCAATATGTTTTCATCCCACACATCAATGACAAGTTCAGATGGAATGTTAGCCTTTAGGCTGATGTCAGGATTGGTGTCCCTTACTTCAAATTCATAACGTTCATTAGAAAGAATGTATGATTCAAAATATTCCACTATAATATAATAAGATCCTGATTCCAATTTAGGTAATTTTCTAGTTATTTCACCCTTAACAGCACCATTATATATTGTATCCACTAAAGTGGCGCTGGAAGGATCATCTTCAGAAGTAAGTCCATATATTGAAATTGTCATGTTGCCCAAAGCGTCTGAAGGAGATACCGCAGTAACACTGTAATCATTGCTGGATTTACTCCAAACCGTTTTAGGATAGTCAATATTAGGAATTATATTAATGCTCACAAAAGAAGGATCGGACACATAATCGTTTCCAGTATAATTTGCAACTAAATTGTAACTACCTAAATTCAAATCAGAAACTGATATGAGGGCCTTACCGTTTTCCAATTTAGCTGTTTTATATAATTTATATGCATACTGATTATTTTCATTGTCCCAACCCCCTATATAAACTGACAGGTTGCCTTTGGCATTTGAAGGAAGAACAATTGAAAAGTTACCTTTATCAGAATTATAACCTATATATGGATAATGATTTGAAAATACAATCCTTGAAGCGACATCTATTGTATAATTTACTTGTTTTGTAGGGTATTTGCTGTTCTCATATGTAAAGGTCAGATTATTTTTACCTAAAACCAATTCCGGCAGAACATATACTATATCATCATCATCGATTTCAATATTATAGTCTTTGCCATTAAGAGTTAAGGTCAATTTACCCTCATCGTCAGCAAGATAAATATTCACTTCTATTTCTTCGTCCAAATAAACAGTATAG
>JAUNXD010000104.1 GCA_030539985.1 Methanobrevibacter sp. | reverse complement strand
ATAAACTTCATGAAGGTGAAACATTCAATGAAAGGGCAATACTGTTCCATCAGCTTGGAGATGTATTCGAATGGATTGCGATTCTGGTTTTAAGTATTGTACTGATGTTCTGGGATGGTGCACCGTATCTTGATCCTTTCGTTTCAATCGGAATTGCAATATGGCTTATATTCAATCTTGGCCGCAACCTAATCAAGTCAGTTCAGGTTCTGCTTCAAAAGGCTCCTGATAATTTTGACGTTGAGGAGTTTAAAACGTCAATAAATTCAATTGATGGTGTAGATGAGATAGATGATTTTCATGTGTGGTCGCTTGACGGTATCGATTCGGTTCTGACTCTTAAGGTTTCAATTGACAGTTGGGGCAGGCAGGATGAAATTAAAGAATGCATTTATAGTATTGCTTCCAAATATCATATTGTGGACATCACTATTGAATTTGAATGAAGTGAGGTATTTTAATGACGTTGGTTGTTATCGGTCCGGTGACTCATGATCTGGTTGTCATAGGAGATGAGAGGCGCCGCAAGATTGGAGGGGCGACATATTTTCAAAGCTTTGTATTTGAAAGATTTTACGGGGACTATCTGGCAATTGTCAACTGCTCTGATGAGGGTTTAATCAGTGATTTTCCCTCTGCAGATAAGGTTATGGCAGTAAAAAAGGATGACACTCATTTTTTCCTAAATCATTATCCTGATGAAAACGATTTGGATGTTCGCCGTCAGTTAAGCAATTTTGCGGACATTCCCATTTTGAGAAGTGACCTTGAAGATATTCTGCCATCTGAAATTGATGCTTTTGTGCTGAATCCTCTAAACAGGTATGATTTTCCCATTGATACCATTGAATATCTGAAAAGTTTTGATGTTCCAGTTTTCATGTCAGTCCAGGGTTTTTTGAGGGTTCCTAAAAGGCAAGTAAATGACAATTACACCATAGGATTGGATAACTTTGATGATTTGAGTGCAATTTTATCGGGTGCCGATTCAATATTTTTGGATGAGGTCGAAAAAAACATAATTGGCATGGACTGTGATGTAGGTGAGATGGTCATAACAGACGGAAGTCGTGGGTCAAGAATCGTTTCAGAGGATGAAATAAGAATCGATGCAGTTGCATGTGACAATGTTGTGGATACCACAGGCTGCGGAGACACATTCATGGCGGCATACATTACACAGAAATTATTGCACAAATCTCCTGAAATTGCCGGAAACTTTGCATCTGGGATTGCCAGTGATAAAATCAGAAATTTCGGACCTTATAAATCAATCGAATAAACAGTATTTTAAATATCATAAAAATTATTTAAAACAATTAGTATTTCTTATTTTCAATACTTTTTACATTAATTTGCATTGTTTAGAAAACTTTATTAACTAATATAATTATAATAATATATGCATTTCTAAATTTTTTTTACACTTTTAAAGGGTCATCATGTTAAACAAGTCAACTAATATAATTGAAAAGGAATTTAAGAATTTACGTAAGGAGCTTTTGGACTTAACCTTAAGAAATCAACTTCTTAATTTTAAATCAAGGGCTAAAACTATCACTATAGTAAATCAATCCCCAATCAACCTTTATCAGACATTGGTTCTGCAGGAAAACAAAATGTATTTTGTAGCCAATAAAAAGGATAAAAAGGAGGATAAGTCTTCAGTCTGGGATCACATTCCATTTGATTTTTCAAAGTTTTCCGAAGGAGACAGAAAACTCGCTACTGATTTGACTCCAAAAGAGCTTCAGAAAAGATTATATTACATAAATAATCAGGCAAAGACAATGCTTCAGGAGCAGGGTTATAACATCTTGTATTTGGCAGTTGGCTTTTTGGAATGGAAGGACAAATCCAAACCGAGACAGAAAAACAAGGCGCCTCTGGTGCTGATTCCAGTTTCAATGGAGAGGAAAAAAGTCGGTGAATCATTCAATCTTGAATGGACTGGAGAAGATATTCAAACCAACATTTCACTTAAGGCAAAGCTTCTTGAAGGAGGCATCGAGCTTCCAGATTTTGAATTCAAAAAGTACGGTGAGGTAGTTGACCATTATATAGCAAGCGTCAAACGTGCAGTATCACGCATGGACGGATGGGAAGTCAACAGTGAAGCGGCTTTAGGATTTTTCAGTTTCACAAAATTCGTAATGTATAATGATTTGAACCCTGAGGCATGGGCAGATAATGTTGATTTGACCAAAAATGAATTGATTCAGGCAATTTTCAACCCTGCCAAAAACAGTCAGGAATCATTCAGGGAAGAGGACATCGATTCCAGATTGGAATACCAGAATATGTATCAGGTTCTTGATGCCGATTCCTCCCAGATTGCAGCCATTCAGGATGTGAAGGCCGGCAGGAATCTCGTGGTGGAAGGACCGCCTGGAACCGGTAAGTCACAGACTATCGTGAATCTTATTGCTGAACTTCTGGCTGAAGGAAAGTCAGTACTGTTTGTATCTGAAAAGATGGCGGCACTGGATGTTGTAAAGGACCGTCTTACAGGTGTAGGTCTTGGTAAATTCGTTTTGGAGCTCCATTCACACAAGACTCGAAGGAAAAAATTCCTAAAGGACCTGCAGAAGGCCACCAATGTGCGCGCTCAGGAGCCTTTAAACATTGACCAGACCATTCGAAAGCTGGAAACCCTTCGCCGTCAGCTTGATGACTATTCTCAAATTATTCACATGCCTGCATTTGCAGTCAATCTGTCCCCATTTCAATTGTATGGGATGAAGGAATCTGCCGATGACCATTTTGCCCGCAAAGATGCATTGATGCCTTTGGTGAGATTCGAAAACCCTGAAAATGTAACATTAAAAGATTTGGATGACATGAAGATTGCCCTTGAAAATCTTGCCGAACTCTATCAGACAATTTCCAAGGAAAACCCATGGAGCAAATGCGCACCGAAAAGTTTGCTTCCGGCCGATTTAAGGGAAATCGAAATGCTTATCAATGATACGCTCCATGCACTGGACAATTTCCTTGTTGAACGTGGAAGGGTTTATGACATCTACGGCATAAAGCAGCCGGATACCTTAAACGAATTTCAAAATTCACTTTCAGCATTCGAAATTATTAAATCACAAAATGCCGAATTGATTGATGGGTCCATTCTCAAATCAGGTGCCTGGGACAATAATAACGATGATGCATTCAGACTGATTCAGGAACTTGAAAAATATCAGAAGTATGCAGGTGCATTGACTAAATTCAACCAGAGCATTTTCCAGGCAGACATTGACAGGCTGATTTATGAACTGCAGCACCTGTCCACTAAAAAATTCAGATTTTTCAGTAACAAACAGCATATCGAACTTGTCGAGAGATATTATGCAGTGCCCGTCCCAGACAGCATTGAAGAAATCATAAGGGATTTGCAGCAGGCAAAGGCTGTAATCAATATCAGAAAAACATTGGAAGCAAACAATGCATTGGGTCAGAAATATTATGGAGGATACTGGCATTTAAACGCCAATCCTAATGACTTGAAGGCCATTGCCCGCTGGATGAATGAATTCACTGCACTTGTAAGACAGGGAACATTTTCCCAAAACACAATCGATTTGATGAGCAAGGATCTCTTTGATATCAAACCCGAAAGGGATCTGGCCGATTATATCGATTCCGGTGAGCAGTTTGTCAGAGTTCTCTCAAGGCTCAAGGACAAGTTAAATCCAAGAAGCAAACTCATCTTTAAAAGGGAAACCGGAGATGTGCCATTTGAAGCATGGAAAGAACAGTTGTACAACTGGAGAGGACAGCTGTCAAGCCTTCATTTATGGTCACAGTACCTGAATACCAAAAATGCACTCAAATCCTCCAATGCAAAAATGTTTGTGGATTCAATAGAAAAAAGAAACATTAAAAAGGATGACATTGAAGCGTTGGTTGATGGAAACTTTGCAGATTCACTCTTAAATATATTATTTGTTGAAAATCATGAACTGGCAACATTTGTCGGAGAACTGCATGAAAACCGCATTAGGGAATTCAAGGAGTTGGACAAAAAGATTTTGACTCTAAACCGCAAAAGGATTTACCATAAGCTGAACAGCAACATTCCGAAAATCTTTGGAGGAACAGAAAATCCTCAGGCAAAAATCCTTGCAGGGGAATTTACAAGAAAAAGCGGACATATGCCTGTCAGAAAGCTTTTGGAAAAGGCAGGAGGAATGATTAAGCAAATCAAACCTTGTTTCATGATGTCTCCACTGTCCATTGCACAATACCTTGATCCGACAAATGAGGAACTGCAGTTTGATGTAGTTATTTTTGACGAGGCAAGTCAGGTAAAACCTGAAGATGCACTTGGAGCATTCATGAGAGGAAAAACAGCTGTGGTTATGGGTGATACTCAGCAATTGCCTCCAACATCTTTCTTTGACCAGATGTCCGATGCAGACAGTGACGAGGAAGAGGCAACCTCACTGGATATGGAAAGTATTCTGCATCTTTGTAAGCTTTCATTCCCTGTTAAAATGCTTAAATGGCACTACCGTTCACGCCATGAATCACTGATTACAGTGTCAAACCGTGAATTCTACGATGATGATTTGCTGGTATATCCTTCACCTTCACATTCAGACCCTGAATTGGGTTTGAAATTCCATTATAATCCAAATACTCAATACCTCAGAGGAGCATCATCCAAAAATCCTCTTGAGGCAAAGGATGTCGTTGAAGAGATATTCAATCATTTTGAAAAGTATGGCGATACAAAAAGTTTGGGTGTCGGAACATTTTCAGTTGCACAGAAAAATGCAATTCTCGAAGAGCTGGAAGTCAAACGTAAGGAGCATCCAGAATATGAACCGTTGTTTTCAGACAATAAGGAAGAGCGTTTCTTTGTTAAAAACCTCGAAACAATACAGGGGGATGAAAGGGATGTCATTCTAATCAGTGTAGGTTACGGTTATGACCAGGATGGAAAAATGTCCCTTAACTTCGGTCCGCTCAACCAGGACGGCGGTGAAAGAAGGTTGAATGTATTGATTACACGTGCAAGAGAAAAATGTGTGGTATTTTCAAACTTCAAGGCTTATGACATGAATCTCACCGCAAATCCGCCATATGGTGTCAAATCCCTTAAGGAATTTTTGGAATATGCCGAGAATTTGACATTGGGCACTCAAGGTGTAGGTGACCATTCAAAAGAACCGTTTGAAGATGCTATTGCAAGCTTTTTAGAAGAAAACGGCTATCAGGTTGACAGACAAATAGGATGTGCAGGATTTAGGGTTGATCTGGCAATTGTCGATGATGAAAATCCTGGAAAATACATTCTGGGAATTACCACAGACGGAAAAATGTATTCATCAAGTAAAGTAGCCCGTGACAGGGACAGATTACGTGAGCAGGTCCTCAATGGGCTTGGATGGAAACTTTACCATTTATGGTCTACCGACTGGTATAGAAACAGGGATTTAGGACGTAAGAAACTGTTGGAATCAGTTGAAAAATCAATACGTGAAACTCGAGAAGAGGAAAAACGCCGGTCCGAGGAAGAGAAAAGGCTTGCTGAAAAAAGACGCAGGGAAGCTGAAAAGAAAGCTGAAGAATTGCGCATAGCTCGTGAAAAGGAAGAAGCCGAAAGAAAGGCTATTGAAGAAGCTGAAGTCACTGAAGTTAATGCTGAAGATATAGGTCCTGCAGACTTTGTTGAAGTTGAAAAGGTTGATGACGGAGACATTCTGGAAAAACCTATTGATGTAGGTCAGCTTGACCCTGAAGAATTCTTCAAGGATGTTAATGAAGGTCAAAGTGATAATTCCGCAGAACCGCTAACCGAAGATAAGTCTGAATTTGTTGAGGTTGAAGTTCCGGATGAAAATAATGATTATTCTGATGTTGGAGATAAATCTGAATTCGTTGAAGAGAAAACTGACGACGTTGAAGCCCAACCAATCAATGAAAGTGCTGAAACTCCAAATGAAGTTCCGGATATTAAAACTCCTGAAAACGAGGATTCTGAAGTTTGGGAAGCTGAAGATAATTCTTCAGATGAAAATGATGACGCTGAAGTTTGGGAATCAGATGAAGGAGTTTCCCCGGAAGATAATGCTGAAGTTTGGGAAGATGAAAAGGATTATTCTGATGAAAGCAAGCCACAATCAGTTAAAGATAAAATTAAATCAATATTAACTCCAAAACATAGGCTTGAGGATGATGGAGAATCTGAAGGATCTTCATTATTCGGTGGCCTTAAATTCACTAAGGATTTAGGTGAAAATTCAGATTTGGAAGATGAACTGTCTGAGGATTCAAAT
>JAUNXD010000007.1 GCA_030539985.1 Methanobrevibacter sp. | reverse complement strand
GTGTTGATTCACCGGATATTACTGTAGGGGATGATGGGGTGATTACCGTTACATTGCCTGATGATGCAACAGGAACTGTTACAATTGAAATCAATGGTAAAAAATACACTGCAAAAGTTCATAATGGAAAAGCAGTATTCAGAATTCCAGGCCTTAAAGTGGGATCATATCCGATTAAGGCATGGTATTCAGGTGATGATAAATACCTGCCAACTAATACAAATGGTGAGATTAATGTAAATCCAGTCAAATCAAATGGTTCCATGCATCATGAAGGTCTTAAAAGACATGCAACAGGTAATCCTATATTTGTATTGATATTGGTATTCGTGTCTATTGCAATCATTCCATTTAGAAAGTTTAGAAAATAATTTTCTAAACTTCTTTTAATTCTTTAATTTTTTATGGTTTAAGAGAGTATTTGGGATTATTTCAGTATTACTAAATTAAATTATTATGTAACTTCAAATACCACAGGCAAACTTAAAGTGTCCACATTTTCTGATGGCACTATGGATGTAATCGATTTAGGAAACCGTACAGTACTGGTCAATGTTAAAGATAACGCTACAGGTAATGTGACTATCATAATCGACAATACAACCTATGTTGTGAATGTAACAGGCGGTGAAAACACAATTCCTATTCCTGGAGTCAGTGAGGGAACACACAATATCAATGTAACCTACAACGGTGACGGCAAATATAAACCTGTATCCTACGCAACCAATGTGACAGTATTCAAATCAATTGTTGCGGGACCTATAAAACGTGGTTGGAACAGTCCATATGACTATAAGGCGGAATTCCTCAACAAGGACGGTACCACACTTGTAAATGCCAATGTGCAGTTCATCATCAACGGCAAAACATACAATGTCAAAACAGATGGTGAAGGTATTGGATATGTAACCGATTCACACTTGCCTGTCGGAGTCTATCACGTTACAGTAATCAATCCGGTAACCGGCGAGCAGGTAACTTCCACAATCACAATCGTAAAATGTCTGCTTGAAAACAAAGACATTACAATGGACTTCGTTGATGGCACATACTATGTTGTAAGGGCTATTTGTGATGACGGTGAGCCTGTAGGTGCAGGTGAGTTCGTAGATATCTACGCTAACACCATCCACTATTCATGCAGAACAGATAAGGACGGTTACGCAAGACTCTTGATTAACTTAAACCCTAAAAAATACGTTCTCAGAGCTGAATACAAGAACACTGAGGTTGTAAATAACTTGGTTGTTAAACAAACCCTCAAGTTGGTCAAAAAGACCGTTAAAGTCAAAAAAGGCAAGAAACTTAAACTCAAGGCCAAACTTAAAGGTCCAACGGCAAACCGATCAAGGGTAAAAAGATTGTATTCAAATTCAAAGGCAAAAAATACAAAGCAAAAACCAATTCCAAAGGTATTGCAAAAGTTACAATCAAAAAGAAAATAACCAAGAAACTCAAGAAGGGCAAAAAGTATAAATACTCTGCCACTTACCGCACAAACATTGTGAAAGGCAAAGTGAAAGTTAAAAAATGAGGAAAATATCAATTTCCTCTTTAATTATTTTTTTTCATCTATATGTCTCTTTTGATTTTTATTGATTTCAAATTTTAATTTTATTAAAACAATTATAGCTTTATTTATCATGATATTTATCTCAAAACATTTCAAATAATTGAAGCTATTTTTAATTAAATGATAGGTAAAATTTGACCAGTTTTTTGATAAGATAATATTTTTATATTCATAGTTCCAATATACTAATTAAAGGGGATTTGTGATAAAAATGCAAGCGATGATTAATTGGGTATATGTACTGCTTCTATTTATTTTAGGTTTCATTACATATTACAGAAAATCCTTGGACATATTCGGTTCAGCAGTCATGATTATCATGGGTGTTGTAATCATATTTTCAGCAGGAGTCAGCTGGCTGCTTTTGATTGTACTGTTCCTTGTAATGTCCCTTCTTGCAACAAAATACTCCAAAAAATACAAAAGATCTCTCGGCCAGTTTGAAGGAAGAAGAACAAGTAAAAACGTTATCTCAAATGGGGTTGTTGCCTGTTTCATGGCCGCATTCGGAGGATACTACCTGCCGTTGGTGGGAGGATTCATCGGAGCAATAGCAACAGCAACATCAGACACATTGGCTTCCGAAATTGGAGTGCTGGATGCACATCCAAGACTTATAACAACATTCCAAAGTGTCGATCCCGGTACCAACGGTGCAGTGTCAGTTTTAGGGACCGTTGTAGGTATTGTAGGAGCCGCAATAATTGGTATAGCTGCATTTTTACTTGGAATAGTTCCAAACCCGCTTTCTGCAATTGCCGTATCAATCATCTCAGGTACTATCGGCTGTTTCATGGACAGCATATTGGGAGCCCTGTTTGAAAACAGGGGACTGATTACAAATGAGCATGTTAATTTATTTGCAACAATTGTAGGGGCAATTGTCGGAATTTTACTAATCTAACTTTTTTTTAAACTAAACTTTTCCCAAAATTTAAAAACCTAACCCTTTTTAAACAAATTATTTAACTATCAAATTATAGAATTAATAATGAATATTAATATGGTGATATTTAATGAAAGGTATTGTATTGATTATGGACGGTATGGGTGACCGTCCAATTAAAGAATTAGGAAATAAAACTCCTCTTGAAGCTGCAAATACTCCAAACATGGATAAGATGGCCGCTGAAGGAATTACTGGAATAATGGATTCCATTGCCCCTGGAATCATCCCCGGCAGTGATACAGCACATTTATCAATTTTAGGTTATGACCCTTATGAGGTATACACCGGAAGAGGACCGTTTGAGGCAAACGGTGTAGGTGTGGAAGTCTTGCCTGGAGACATTGCATTCAGATGCAACTTCTCAACCGCCGATGATAATTTAATCGTAACCGACAGGCGTGCTGGAAGAATCAAGGAGGGCACAAAGGAAATCGTGGATGTATTGAACACCATGGTTCTTGAAGACTATCCTGACGTTAAAATCATATTCAAGGAATCAACAGGCCATAGGGCTGTTCTTGTTCTTAGAGGCGAAGGATTGTCCGATAAGGTAAGCGATGCCGATCCTAAGGTTGAAGGAAATAGGCCAAAAGAGGTAAAGGCATTGGATGACACTCCAGAAGCTGCAAAAACTGCAGATATCTTAAACAAACTTGTTGTAAAGACATATGAAATGGTCAAGAACCATCCGGTCAATCTGAAAAGGATTGAGGAAGGCGAACCTCCGGCAAATATCGTAATACCTCGTGGAGCCGGTGAAGTGCCTGTTGTCGAATCATTGAATGATAAATATGAAGTAAATTCAGCATGTATTGCAGAAACCGGACTTATTATGGGAATCGGAAGGTTTGCCGGAATGGACATTATTGAAATGGAAGATGTGACCGGTGGAATTGACACCAATCTTGACAATATCCGTGACACAATTATTGACCAGGTTAAAAACTCAGACCATGACTTTTTCCTAATAAATATCGACGGTGCTGACGAAGCGGGCCATGACGGCCAGACCAAAGAGAAAAAGGAATTCATAGAAAAGGTCGATGAAGTGGTAATGAGTGAACTAATCAAGCTTGAAGATGTTTATATTTATTTGACTGCAGATCATTCAACTCCAATCTCTGTGATGAATCACTCAGGAGACCCGGTTCCTGTCTTAATCAGAGGTCCTGAAGTCAGAACGGATGATGTTACAGAATTCTCAGAAAGGGCATGCGCAAAAGGCGGCCTTAACAGAATTAGAGGGTCAGATGTAATGAACATTATGATGGATTTAATGAATTACGCTCATAAATTCGGCGCGTAGGTGATTTCATGGCAGCCAAAAAACTGTTTGGAACATCAGGAATCAGAGGCAAAATAGGCTCTGAGGTCACATGCGAACTTGCATTGAATGTCGGAAAGTCACTTGCATATTACCTGGGCAATGAAGGAACTGTCGTATTGGGTTATGATACACGTACAACAAACAAGATGCTGGACCAGGCAATCTGTGCAGGACTTCTTGAAAGTGGAGTAAATGTGGTAAAGATTGGAATGGTTCCAACACCATTGGTAGGATATGCTACCGAAAAACTCAATGCAGATGCCGGAATAATGCTCACTGCATCCCACAACCCCTCCCAATACAATGGAATAAAGTTGTGGAATAAAAATGGTATGGCATATACGCAAAATCAGGAAAGGGAAATTGAAGATATATATGCAAACAGGGACTACATTTCAGTCGATTGGCAGGACGTAGGTAAGCTAAGCGTCAATGAGGAAATCAAAGGCCAGTATGTTGATGATTTGGTAGATATGGTCAGCATTAAAAAAGGCCTGAAAGTTGTCATTGACTGTGCATCCGGAGCAGGAAGCGAAATATCACCATTAGTATTTAGAAAAGCCGGATGCGAAGTAACAACATTAAATTCACAGCCTGACGGATTTTTCCCTGGCCGCAACCCTGAGCCGAATGCCGAAAATCTGCAGACATTAATGAAAACAGTAGTGGCCATCGGCGCCGATTTGGGAATTGCCCATGACGGGGATGCAGATAGGATGATAACCGTAGACGAAAAGGGTAATATTTCTCCTTTTGACTCACTTCTGGCACTGATATCCAAGGAATTTGATGGAGATATCGTTACAACCGTGGATGCGGGACTGTGTATGGACGAGTCAGTAAAAGGTGAAGTATTGAGAACTCCTGTCGGTGATGTCAATGTGGCTGAGGTCATCATAGAAAGGGACGCCGCATTCGGAGGCGAACCGTCAGGAACATGGCTGCACCCAGACTTCTGCATGTGTCCTGATGGAATCTTATCAGGTTTGAGAATGGCCGAAATAGTTTCAAGAGATGGCAAGCTGTCCGATTTGCTTGCACAGATACCGTCATATCCAAACATCCGTGAAAAGATCACCTGCTCTAAGGAGGCCAAAGTCAAGGTAATGGAGAATATGGAATGCCTGCTTAAAGACGCATTTGGTGATATAGTTGATGTAAACTCTCTTGACGGTGTAAGATTGACATTTTCCGATGACAGCTGGGTATTGGTAAGGCCGTCCGGAACAGAAGACTACATAAGGATAACCTTGGAATCTCGAAATGCCGAAAGGGCTAAAGAAATCAAGGATATCTGTGTAAAAATAATTAATGAAAATTTATAGATGGTTTAATCATCTAAATTCTATTTTTTTTGAAATAAATAAAAAAAAGATTCTTTAAAGAAAATTAATTCTTTAAAGATTTATATTTTAACTGCCTATTGATTCAATTCCTTTTGTGGCAAGCAATTTTGTAAATGAACCTTCAGGTTGCATTACGATATTGCCTTTGGAATATTCATCAAGTGCCGCTTTTGCCATTGTTGCTTTTTTATCAGGATCGGCAGCCGCTTTTGCAAGCGCTTTAACAAGCACCATTACAGCGTCAGATCTTGACATTGTTCCAGGCATATTTTCGCTGCCGGCATAACCGTTATATGCATCGTTTTCACGGATGATGTCGGTAGCGCTGAGGTTTGTTTCCACTCCATCTACCTTTATCGGCCGTATAGAATCAATAACATTGTCCACTCCTTCATCGTAGACAAGAACAACTGCATCAGGAGTCATGTTTGTGTTGTATTCCACAATTTCTTTTGCATACTGCATACCGTTTTCAATGCCGTCATACAATGAGTCATGCAAGAACATTTTTCCTCCACCCAATGCACTTGACGCAGGCTGTGTCGGATGTGTCATTCCTCCAGGATAAATTGGAGTGTAGTTTTTAAAACTTCCGTTTTCTAAGCGGATCATGAATGCCATATCCACTCCCCCGTTGGATTGCTCGTATTTATCAGCAGCCAATATAAGAATATCTTTATCTTCTTCTGTTAAGTTTGGACCGGTATTCAATGCTCCATAAATTGAAGCCAAAAGCCCAATAAGAATAACTAAAAGAATGGCTATAATCAGTTTTTTCCTTCTTTGCATTTTATTCCCACACATATGTTTGAAAATTTTAATCAATAAATACAAAAATTAAATTGTACTAAATCTATTTTTAACAATTAACTTATATAAATATTTTCAATATTTCAAAAAATAAGTTGATTTAAAAGAAAAATATAAAAAAATAGTTATTTTAAGAATAAAAAAAATTTGAAGATGAATATTTATTTTTCATCTTCAGCAATAAATGCGTCAATACCTAATGCTGCGCATTCTGGGCAAACCCAATCATCTGGCATGTCTGCAGGAGTTGCTCCAGCAGGAATGTTGTATGCAGGATCGCCTTTCTCAGAGTCAAAACTGTATTCACAATGTAAACAAACATATATTGTCATTTTATAATCTCCTTTTAAATTTTGCTATTAGCATAGCTAATATAAATTTTATTATATTGTAACTATTATTTAAATTATTATCATTACATATAACAAAATTAATTTATAGGTTAAGAGTTAAACATATATTATTATTAAATAATTTAAGGGGATAATTAAAGTGAAAGCAATTATTTTAAGTGCTGGCGAGGGTTCAAGAATGAGGCCATTAACACTTACAAAGCCCAAAACCATGTTGCCAGTTGCTGGAAAACCAATTATTCAGTATAACATTGAATCCTTAAGGGACAACGGAATTAAAGATATTTTATTAATTGTACGTTATAAGGAAGAAATGGTTCGGGATTATTTTGGAGACGGCAGTGAATTCGGTGTAAACATTACCTACAAAACACAAAAGGATTTTTTAGGTACCGCAAATGCTATCAGCTACGGAAAGGATTTCATTAAGGACAGCCTGATTGTCTTAAACGGAGATATCATCTTGGACAATGAAATCATCAAAAAGTACAATTACATGAAGCCCGACACACTGATGCTTTTGACTGAAGTGGAAAATCCTTCCGCTTTCGGGGTTGTTGAAATCGAGAACGGAAATATCAGAAGCATCGTTGAAAAACCTAAAAGAGAAGAGGCTCCAAGCAATCTGGTGAATGCAGGAATTTATGTATTCAACAAGGATATCTTTGACAAGATTGACCAGACTGAAATTTCCGAACGTGGAGAATACGAGATTACCGATTCTGTATCCCTTCAGATTGCCGACGGAAAAAGGGTAATCGGACATAAAACAAACAAGGATTGGATCGATGTCGGAAGACCTTGGGAGCTGATTGAAGTCAATGAAGAACTGATAGGACAGCTCAAAACAGAAATCAAAGGCAAGATTGAAGAGGGAGCCCATATTCACGGCGAGATCTTTTTGGATGAGGGAAGCATCATACGTGCCGGAGTTTACATAGAGGGCAATGTTTATATAGGAAAAGATTGTGACATAGGTCCGAATTCATATATCAGAGGTAATTCCTACTTCGGCGACAATGTGCATGTCGGAAATGCCGTTGAAATTAAAAATTCAATCATTATGGAAAATACCAACGTAAGCCACTTGAGTTACGTTGGCGATTCAGTAATTGGTTCAAACTGCAACATTGCGGCAGGAACCAACATTGCAAACCTGCGTTTTGACAACAGATCCGTCAAAACCAAAATCAAGGACAAGATGATAGACAGTGGAAGGCGTAAACTCGGATCCATCATTGGTGACGCCGTAAAAACAGGAATCAACTCAAGCTTCTCGCCTGGAGTGAAGGTTGGTTACAATTCCACTATCGGTTCAGGGGTTTTGTTATATGATGATGTACCCTCTGATACAAGAGTATTAGTAAAACAAAATCATATCATACAAGATAAAAAGAAAATACATAAATAAATGGCGATATTATGGAAAATAATAAAGACTCTATTGTAATATGCCCAGGCGCACAGGTAATTGGCGATGTTGAATTAGGTGAAGAGGTATCAATCTGGCATGGGGCCGTACTCAGAGGAGATACAGATTCAATCAAGATTGGAAACAGATCCAATGTTCAGGACAACTGTGTTGTTCACTGCACAAAGGATTATCCAGTTAAAATCGGAGACAATGTTTCTGTCGGCCACGGAGCTGTTGTACATGGATGCACACTTGATGACAATGTGCTGATTGGAATGAACGCAACAGTCCTCAATGGCGCCCACATTTCAAAAAATTCAATTGTCGGAGCTGGAGCGGTTGTAAGCGAAGGAAAGGAATTTCCAGAAGGAAGCCTGATTTTAGGCGTTCCCGCAAAGGCCGTGAAGGAACTTTCAGCCCAACAGATTGAAATGATTCAAAGTAATGCGGATAACTACGTTAAACTTTCCAAACAGTATAAGGAAGATTAGATTATGAAGGCAAAGAAAATTGTAGAAGAAATGGATTCTTATGTTCCAGGTAAATCTCAGGATGAGATTGCTGCTGACTTTAACCTTAAAAAGGAGGATATCATTAAATTGGGTTCAAATGAAAACCCTTGGGGTCCGTCCCCGAAAGCCATGAAGGCCATTGAAGATGAAATCAAATCAATCAACAGATATCCCGAATCACAATTGCACGAACTGGTTTCAGAGATTGCAGATTATTCCGGAGTCAATGACTCTCAGGTAATCATAGGCGGAGACGGCGCCGATGAAATCATTGACGTGCTTGCAAAGACATTCATTGACGACGGCGATGAGTTCATTGTGCCGTTGCCATCTTACATGTACTACGAATACCTCTTAAAGCAATATGGTGCAAATCCCGTTTATGCCAAATGGGACCTGGATGAAAACAAGTTGGATGCCGATTCCATTTTTGGGGCAATTTCCGAGAAAACCAAAATGATTTTCCTATGTTCCCCAAACAATCCTACCGGAACACTGATAGACAAGGAAGTGCTGGTTGACATCGCTTCCAGAAATCCGGACATACTAATAGTTATTGATGAGGCTTACTTTGAATACTCAGAAGTTACGAATAAGGATTTGATAAATGAATATGACAACATATTCATCATCCGCACAATGTCCAAGGTATTGGGGCTTGCAGGAATGAGGATAGGCTACGGACTTGCATGTGAGCAGATAATAGAATACATGCACAGGATAAAGCCGGTCTTTTCACTTACAAGACTGTCATTCGTAGCGGCTCTCAACACATTCAGGGACAGGGATTACATCGCCCAGTCAATCAGAAAGGGTATCGAATCAAGGCAGTACTTATATGATGAGGTATCAAAGATTGACGGATTGAAGGTTTTCCCATCCAAATCAAACTTCATGCTCATTGACATAAGGGATACAGGATATACCGCTTCCGAACTGGCACTGGAACTGATGAAGAGAGGCATAATCGTAAGGGACTGCACTTCATTTAAGGGTTTGGACGAGTATTGGATTAGAATAAGCATATGTACCCTTGAAGAGGATGAGAAATTCATAAATATATTGAAAGAGGTTTTAAGCTAATGTATGTAGGTGGCAGCGTAATATCTTCAGTCGAATTCCATGGAAACATGAGCCTGGTCATTTTCATGTCAAAATGTCCGTTGGCATGCAGATACTGCCATAATGTGGAACTTCTGGAGGACAATACCGAAAAATCATTTGAGGAAATTGCTCATGAAATCGATTCATCAGCTGATTTTCTGGACGCTGTTGTAATCTCCGGAGGGGAGCCTCTGGTTCAGACAGATGCGGTCATTGAGATATTGAAGCATGTCCGCCAGATTGGCCTTAAGACAAAATTGGATACAAGCGGAATCTATCCTGATAAACTTAAAAAAATATTGGATTTGAATCTACTTGATTATGTGTCACTTGACGTTAAAACTACCTTTTCAAAATACCGAAAGATAACCGGTGCAAACATCGGTTTTGAGGTTAAAAAATCAATGGACTTGATAAACGATGCCGGTGTGCATCTTGAAATAAGGACAACCTTTGTTCCGACATTGCACACCAAAAAGGATATCAAAAATCTTGTCAGTGAAATCGAAGCTGAAATATATACCATTCAGCAGTTCAGAAACAAGAACGTCCTGGATCCTGCCCTTGAAAAGGTGGAGGTTCCAAATCCTCATGACCTTGTTGAGCTGGCCCGTGAAATCAAGCCATACTTCGATGGTATTGTAAAGGTCAAATCAGGAGAATTCGGAGAACAAGTAATTTAAGGAAGTGTTGTCATGCCGATTTTATCATTTTCAAGCAATGATATTGATGTAATTACGGGCAAAAAGACCCGAACCATACGTAAAGCATGGAAAACACCTCTTAAGGTCGGTGACAGATTGTACTGCTACTGGAACCTTGTTTCAAAAGAGAAGATGAAGATTTTTGAAGCTTTTGTCACAGGCATTGAAAGCGTTCCATTTTCCGAAATCAAGGATGATGATGAACTTGCACGCCAGGAAGGTTTTAAAGACTCTAAAGACATGCTTAGGGAATTTAAGAAAATGTATGGCGGACGCATCAATCCTGATGATGAGTTTCAGATAATCTATTTTGAAAAAATTCACATTGACGAGTGGAGAGGAGACAAGATAGATGAAAAGGCCATGATTACAAAAAGGGCTGACATCCTCTTTGACAGCGGTAAGTTCGACAAGTCAACAATGTGCTATGAGGCAGCGCTCAGGCTTGACCCTCATGACGTCTATCTGCTCAACAAGCAGGGAGACAATCTTTCAAGGCTAGGTAAATTCATAGAGGCCATAGACTGTTACAACAAGGCTCTGGAATTCGAACCAGACAACATCTACATTTTAAACAACAAGGCAATTGCCCTTTTGAATTCGGGAAATATCAATGAGGCCCTTAAAGTCAGCAACATTGCCTATAACTATCGTCCGAGCAGCCCTATTGTTTTATATTGGAGAGGGTTCATTCTCGAAATGCTTGGAAGGTATGATGATGCACTTAAGGTTTATGACAAGCTCATCGTCATAGACGGTGAAAATCCTGAGGTATGGAATTCCCGCGGAAACCTTCTGACAGATATGGGAATGCTTGAGGAAGCTATCGAATCCTTTGACAAGGCGGTTGAAGTGTGTCTGGATGATTCTGAAATGGATGCCTCTGCAATCAATCGTATGGGTAACGCTTACATTGATCTGGGCAAGTTCGATGATGCATTGGAATGCTTCAACAAGGCAATAGACCTTGAAAAGAACAACATCGACTTTTTGCTGAATAAGGGTGTTGTCTTGATGGAGCTTGGCAAGTTCGAGGAGGCCGTTGACAGCTTCAACAAGGTTCTTCTCAGAAGTCCCGACAATGAGGATGCATTTTTCCTGAAGGAAGAATGTCTTGAATACTTCTAGTTTGATATAGCTGACCAAATCCCAATAACTTAATTTTCACAAACACCATCATTATATTAAAATCGGCTTTCATTAAATTGATATTTTTTTATTAAAAATAGTTTTCAATCAATCGAATTTTCAATTAAAATAAAAAGAAAAAGAGGGTGAGGTGGAGTTAAATTACTTTTTGTATTTTTTAATTAAACTCATTCCCCATTCGGTCATTTCATCCGCCTTTTGCTGTGAATCAGATTCCGCAAAGCATCTGAATATAGGTTCGGTTCCGGAAGGCCTGATGATTACCCAACCGTCATCTTTTAAGATTTTAACTCCATCAGTCAAATCAAGCTCAAAATCAGTGGTTGTCTTAATCTCATCGGCAATGCTGGACATGACAAATTCCTTTTCATCATCTGGACATTCGATTTTCATCTTGCTTGCATAATAAACAGGCAGTTCTGCGACCAGTTCGGATAAAGGCTTTTTGGATTTTGCAACGATTTCAAGGATTTTGGCAACAGTCATTACTGCATCCCTTCCATAGACAAAATCAGGGAAAATCAAACCGCCGTTTTCTTCACCGCCAAACAGCCCGTCTTCATCCTTGAGCTTACGTGCAACAAGCAGATCTCCAACTGCAGTGGCTATCACTTCACCGTTGTACTCTTCAGCAACATCATAAATGGCCTGTGAAGTTGCAACGGTTGTAACGATTATTCCGCCATCGTTTTCCTTAAGCATTTCCCTTTCCACAAGGGTGAATGTCTTGTCTCCCAAAACGAAGTTTCCGTTCTCGTCAATGCAGATTGTCCTGTCCGCATCTCCGTCATGGGCAAGGCCGATATCTGCATTAAGCTCCTTTACGACCTGAATAAGTTCCTGAAGATTTTCTTCAATAGGTTCAGGGTCACGTCCCGGGAAAAATCCGTCTGCCTGTGAGTTGAGAGTTGTCACGTCACATCCAAGCTTTCTTATCAGGTAAGGTGCGGTAAAGCATCCTGCACCGGATCCGCAGTCAACGACAACCTTCAGATTTGCCGCACGAATGGCATCAACGTCCACTTTTGAAACAGCCTCATCGACATACTCGTCAATAATCTTGTCATTGTGATAAAGCTGGCCGATTTCGGAAAATGGGACTCTGTCAGGTTCCTCATCAAAGTAAAGCTTTTCAATTGCAAGGTCCATTTCGTCAGGTATTCCAATACCGTATTCATCCAAGAACTTGAGCCCGTTGTATTGAGGAGGGTTATGTGAAGCGGTAATCATCACTCCTCCGTCATAATATTTGCGAACTGCATACTGCACGCCCGGAGTAGGCAGGATTCCCAAATCCACCACGTCACATCCGCTGGATAGAAGTCCTGCAGTAACTGCCTGTTTCAGCATTAATGTTGAGGTTCTTGTATCTCCTCCGACAGCTACTGTTCCCTTAATCTGTGTTCCGTAACATGCTGCAAGTCTTGATGCAAATTCAGGAGTCAAAACATCATTTGCGGTTCTTCTGACTCCAAAAGTACCAAATAATCTTTTTTTATCTGACATATTTTAATTTCCTATCAAGTTATTCATCGATATTTTTGTATTTCAATTAATAAATAGATATTGTTAACTGACCATTCTCAGGCTATCTCCACTTGATAAAATCAATTCCAGTTCAGAATTGTACTGTGTGATTTTCCCGACAACCTGAACCTTATGACCTTTGAAATCCTCAATGTCCAGATTTCTGGATTGCATTTCAGCAACCTGGCTTTCAAAAATAATCAGTTGAATCTGTGCCTCGCCGTCATTGATTGTCAGAAAATAGCTTGTCTTTGATTTTGATTGGCTGACGTCTGTAATCACTCCGTCCAGGCTTACCTCTTCATCAATCATTCCTCTGTTTATGTCTTTGATTTCAACTTCCTTAACTTCAATTATTGGTGTAAAGGCAATAAGGCCAATCAGTCCGATAAGTGAAGTTACCAGTGCGATTTTTAGTAATTTGTCATCTGTAATTTCCATGTTTTCATAATTGGTGTTCAAAATAAAAATAGGCGATAGGATTTGGGGTCGTAAAATTGACTTCACTTCGTTGTGTGGTTCTAAATTTTACATCATCATTTCAATAATTATTTTAAAGTGTTAATTTGCCTTTATTTGCAACAAAAACTATATATTATTTGTAATTCAACTATTAATTACGTAAATTTTCTTGAAAATACAATTAGGTGGCAATAAAATGATAGATGGATTATACGATAAAATTTCTAAGATTGCATTTTCCACTTATGGAGATGAATTTTTGAAGTATTTCGGCGAATACAAAAAGATTATTCGTGAACTGGGAACTGAAGCACATACATTGTATGGCACTCACAGAAGACTTGATAGGCTTGCACTTGTTGATGACGATACTCTGCAAAATTGGGAATTTGAATTTAAGAAAATTGGAGAGGATACCTTAAATAGGATATGGGAGTATAATACTTTAAAATCTGCAGAGTTTGGAAAGATTATGGATAGTTTTATCATAAGTTTTGCAAATCCAGATTCCTGTGATGAAAGTATTGAAATCGGACGATCTATAGTATTTGCTCCAATAATCAAATATCTCCAAAAGATGGGTTTACCTAAAAAGTTAAATAACATTGAATATAAAATCAATAATGAGAAAAGAATCAATATTCAGGATGAATTGACATTGATTTTTGTCGCCTTGTCGGTTGAAGATAGCTCTAAAGAGAAAATGGTTAAGCGAGTCTGCAACGTCTTAGAACAAATCGATTATGTTGGAGGATATAGGAGGGTCGTTATTGATTCGCTTGTCGCTTTTCAAATAGAAAATTTCGTCAAATCAAAACAAAATTGAGAAAACTTAAATGAGGTGGTTGATATGCAAATGTCTGTTGAAGAATTGTTCATTCAGGTTGAAAGGGAACATGAGTTTGATTCAGGATATAATAAAGGCATAACTGAAGGTAAAAAGGAAGGCAAAAAAGAAGTTAAGGATGAAATTATCCTAAACATGCTAAAAGAGTCAGTGGATGATGAAACTATCCTAAAGACCACAAAATGTTCAAAAAAACATCTTAATGAACTTAAAGCAAAGGTCATTTAATTTTAGGTAAGGAATTTTTGCCTTATTAAGTTAAGGCTTAATTTCCTGTATTATACATTGAAAGCAATCTTTCAACGGTGTCCGCATCCATCGGACTTTTATCCTTTCTTATATTTTTAACGACAGGGAACCTTAGTGAATATCCTGTTTCGTATTCCGGAGATTCCACGATTTCTGAAAATGCAATCTCCAATACTATTTTCGGTTCAACTTTAATCTCACGGCCTTTGGTTGAAATTTCAAGTTCCTTCATTTTTCCGGTAAGATATTCCAGTGTGGCATCGTCAAGACCGGTTCCGACAAGTGCAATGCTTTTGAAATCATCATTTTCATCCCTGAGGGCGACCAGATATGATCCGACGAAATCTCCTCTCTTTCCGATACCGTAGGTTCCGCCAACAACAACCATATCCAATGTTTCCGGTTCAGCCTTGTATTTAAGCATTTTTTTGCCTCTGAGACCTGGAATGTATGGTTCTGAGCAGTCCTTAATCATGATTCCTTCATGGCCTTCATTGATGGACCATTCAAACAGTCCCTGAATCTCATCGATATTGTCTGCATTTCCAAATTTCATTGTGCTCAAGTTCATCTCATCAACTGAAGTGTCAACGATGCTTTCAAGAGTCTCACGCCTTGCCTTTAAAGGCTCGTCAATCATTGGAACCTTATAGTACATCACGTCAAACAGATAAACTTTCAGGGGAACATTTTCCATTGCCTCTTCAACATTATGCTTTCTTCTGACCCTGTGCAATACGTTTTGGAAAGGCAGGGGCTTTCCGTCATGTGTTGCTATCACTTCACCTTCGACAATGTAGTCCTCATGAGGCAGGTGTTCGTTAAACAGTTCAACGATTTCAGGAAGCGCATGGGTAATGTTTTCAAGTCTTCTGGTGAATATCTTAATTTCGTCACCGTTCCTGTGAACCTGCAGACGTATGCCGTCATATTTGGTATCGCAAAGTGCGCATCCCATTTCCGGAATGATTTCATCCAATGGGGGTGCAAGCTGTGCAAGCATAGGTTTTACAGGGGTTCCCGGTGTCAGGTTAAGCTTTTCAAGTCCTGCACTGCCCTCTTCCTTGGCGGTTTTTGCAACGACAGAAAAGTCATTGGTGAGCATCTGAGCCCTTTCGACAATTTTCTTGTCGATATCGAAGGCATCGGCTATTGCGTCACGAACTATTCCGTCTCCCACTCCTATTCTCAGCTCTTCTGTGATTGTACGGGTGAGATATTTGGCTTCGGTTGCGCTGGCCTGTGAGAGAAGCTCCAACAGGATTGCTATTTTACGGTTGGTTGAGCGTGAACCTGAAATCTGTGAAAGTTTTCTGAGACTGCTGAATACGAAATCTATTGTCAACGGCTGTGAAAAAAAGGTCATCTGGGATTTTTTCGCATATAGTTTTATGCAGGCAAGGCCAATGTCGCCTTCATCACGAATCGCATCCTCGACTGCTGCTTGTGTTGTTCCGACAGCTTCGGCCACTGCCCTTTCAACAAGCTTTCCTCCAATTCCTATTTCCTCAGAACTCCATGCCGGAAAAACTGTACCGAGAATTAGTAGTCCTACCTTTTCGATGGTGTCTGAATCAAGGGTTTTGAGATAATCTGAAATGATTTCCGTTTTTTCCAGTCTTTTGGTAGTTGCTTCAAGACTTGAATAAACGTCCACCAGTTCCTGATATTTCATTTAGAAATCTCCCTTCGCTATTTTGACAGCGCAGTATTCTCCGCACATTGCACACATTTCATCATCGTCAAGTTTGCACTTGTCGCGATATTTTCTAGGTTTTGATTTGTCCAGTGCAAGGTCAAACTGTGTATCCCAGTCAAATTCCTTTCTTGCCTTGGCCATTGCACGTTCACGTGTCCATGAGGATTTCAATCCGTTTGCAACATCAGCGGCTTCAGCAGCAATTTTTGAAGCGATGACTCCCTCCTTGACGTCTTCAAGACTCGGAAGTGACAAATGCTCTGCAGGAGTTACATAACACAGGAAATTCGCACCGGATGAAGCTGCTATTGCCCCTCCGATTGCTCCAGTAATATGGTCATATCCTGGGGCAATGTCTGTTACCAGAGGGCCTAGAACGTAAAAAGGAGCTCCATGACAGATTGTCTTTTGGATTTCCATATTTGCTCTGATTTGATTTAGGGGCATGTGTCCCGGACCTTCCACCATAACCTGCACATTGGCGTCCTGCGCCCTTTTAACCAGGGTGCCCAGGTTTACAAGTTCTTGAATTTGAGGGATATCACTTGCATCTGCCAGACAGCCAGGCCTTAGGCCGTCTCCCAGGGATAATGTAATGTCATATTCATAAGATAACTCTAAAAGGTAATCGTAATTTTCATATAATGGATTTTCCAAATCGTTATGATTAATCCAGGATGCCATGAATGTTCCTCCACGGCTGACAATTCCCATCATACGGTTTGCATCCTTTAATTTTTGAACAAGATCCTTGGTAATTCCGCAGTGGAGGGTCATGAAGTCCACTCCCTCCTTTGCCTGATTTTCAATGGCCTTGAATATGTCGTCAGGATCCATGTCAATTATTTCCCTGTTTTTGGCAAGGGTAACGACTCCCGCTTCATAAATCGGTACGGTTCCGATACACAAATCCACGGCTTCCATAATCTTTTGCCTGAACATCCTCAACTCAGAGCCTGTTGACAAGTCCATTATGGCATCGGCACCATATTCCTCAGCCAGCCTTGCCTTGTTGATTTCCAAATCCAAATCATCAATTTTAGAGGATGATCCGATATTTGCATTCACTTTTGTTTTCAGGCCTTCCCCAATTCCACATGGCTTGGAATGGCCGTTGACATTTTTTGGAATTACAACTTTTCCACTGTTTATAAGTTTAACTAATTTATTTACATCAATATTTTCTGCTTTTGCAACGAACTCCATTTCGGGAGTGATGTTGCCTTTGTGTGCTTCACTTTTTTGAGTCAAATTTATCCCTCATCTTGACTAATCAATAATAATTATGTTAATTCATAATATATAGAATTTTTTCTTATTAATCATTCCTAGAAACTTAAGATATTTCTGGTGAAAATTTTTATTAATTTCCATATTTAATAACATTGTTATATTATTCTTAAATCAGGTTTTGATTTTTCGTAAGGTTTATATGATTTCAGAACAAAAAAATAAACAAGAATTTGGAAACTCACTAATTTTTGTGTATTGTGTGTGTTAGTGTGTTTTTTTCTTGTTTCCCGGATGTTTATTGTAAACATCTGGGGGATTTCGTTCCTTATTTTCGTATTGATTTTCTCTGTATTGTGTTAGTTCTTTAGAGGCTTCTTTGACGATAAAATCTATTATTTCTTCTCTTTTCGTCTGCGTTCCAAAAATTATATCGAAGAAAAATAAATAGATATTTCCAGTTATTTTTGCGAAATTCGACTGATAAATTATTTTTTCATCTTTATTTCTTGGTGTTCTCGTTATATGATTTTCTGCATGATTTTTTATGGTCATTGCAAGGTTATAAACGAATATATGTGCGTAAAAATCTTGTTCGATTATTTGTCTTCGAATTCCGCTGAAATCTTCGATTTCAATTAGGTTTTTTAATCTGTCGAATCCGGTTTCTACTGTCCATCGTTTATTGTATAATTCTTTTAAATCTTCTGTTGTGAATTCTTCATGGGTTAAATTTGTTGCAAGTATTTCTGGTTCGTCTTTTCCAATGTCAACAAGTGCTATGCGAATTTCTAATCTTCCCATTTGTCTTGCTTTTTCTTTTAAATTTTCATCATTAAAAGCTCTCAATCGACTCTCTATCATGTTAATTTTTATTATTTCATCGTTAGTCTTCATTTTGTTAATTTGACGTTTAAATACATTTTTTGGAAGTCTTATTAAAAATTTTGAGTCTAAATCAATGGTTTTAACCATCAGCTCAATTGATGGATAACCTCGATCATAAATTGTAATTAATTTTTCAATGTTAAATCTTTGTTTTATGTTCTCTAAATGTTCAATTGCTAAATCTACTTCATTTGTTATTGTTTCTACTATTTTAACTGTTAAAATATGTTTAGAATGTACATCTAAAAAGCATGATACTCTTGCACGGATCCTATTTTCTTTTAACAGGTTTTCATCGCCAAGCGGGAATTCATATCGAGTTAAAGTAACATTGGGAAGATCAACAATACTTCCATCACAAGCACAAATTAAATACCCTTTAAATTTGGAAAATCCTGAAAATTTACCATATAATTGCTCAATAAAACATTCATACATGTCAATAAATACTTTATGGTCAATGAACATTCGTTGTTTTCCAATTGCTTGGCTAGAAATCGTTTTAAAATTTTTATTCATCATTATTGTGAAAAATCTAACAGTTTCAATATAGCTTGTACAGCTTCTTTGAGAAAGAATATATGCAGTATATTCTTTTTGAGTCATTTTTCTATCTCTAATGAACCTATTCTCTTCAGTAATATATTTTTTTGATATAAAATAATCAAATAAACGAAAAAATTCTTTGACAAATCTATCAAAAGAATACATGAATTCAACCCCCAAACAGTTAAATTCGTGATTAAAAAACTTTAATCACTTATATAAATATTTATAATTTATAATATTTAAAATAAACTATTAATAATTATTAAAATAAGATATAAATAAATTAAAACTATTTATTAAAGTATTAAAATAATTAACCAAAGAATTAACTAAAATAAGTGAAAATTAAGGATTTAACAAAAAATTAAAAATAGAAAAAATCAAAAAAAGCTTAAGTTTCTAGGAATGACTATTTATCATCATATTTATAAATCATGTTTGACAAAAATATAATATTATATTAATCGATGGGGATTAAACATGTTAACATCTGTTCAAAAAGAAATTTTACAAACATTAATTAATTTATACCAATCTTCCAATGGAAAGTCCATTAAAGGAGAAGACATTGCTGAGGTTATGAGCAGAAATCCGGGAACAATCCGTAACCAGATGCAATCCTTAAGGAGTTTAGGTTTAGTTAAAGGAGTACCAGGTCCTAGAGGTGGATATAAACCAACTATCGAAGCTTATCATTCTTTAAACATAAAGGTTTCGGATAATGATTCAAAAGTTCCTATTTATAAAAATGGAAAAAGG
>JAUNXD010000103.1:3148-6303 GCA_030539985.1 Methanobrevibacter sp. | reverse complement strand
ATCACTCCAACAACCAAAAAATCGATGCCACATCATGACAATTTTTGACAATGCCCACCTAAACATTCAATAATTAACTAGAAGATGAAAAAATCCGGATTTAAACAACTTTTTAGTTCACAAACTTAATCTGTTTAAAAATGCATATAAAATAAACAGTTTCAAATGACAACAATTTTACGAGTTAAAAACAATATTACGAACTCAGACAACTTTGATTTAAAAAAATAAAAAAAGAATTATGGATTGCATGCTTCGTCAGCCGCACCCATAACGACAGTAACTTCATCAGACAAGTTAATTTCTGAAATCCTTTTATCGGATTCATATTTGGCAGTGTAATATGCCTGTGCAAAATTCATTGTGACAAACATGACTTCCTTAAAATCGATAATAAACTCATCTTTGGGGATTTTATTTAAAATGCCTATCAGTTCAATTGCATCATCGCCAGATTCCAAATGACTGCCAAATTCAGCACCAAGATTAATCATCATTTTTAACACCTACATTAATATTTAAATTTAATAGTTAATAAAATTAGATAATATGAAAAATTGTCCCAAATGTGAAAGAAAATTAAAAAGAGTATTTCACGGCGAACCAACAGATGAACTAGCCATCATGTCATTGGATAGTGAAATACTTATTGGAAACTGCTGTGAATGCATCTACAATTACTATTGTGATAATTGCGATGAATTTTTCTCACTTTAGGCCCAAAACATCCCCGTCAGGGTTTGAATTCTTAAACAAGTTGATTTTAACGTCCTTGTTCCAGGTGAATTTTAAAAGTCCCTCATGAACCGATTTCATGTCCTCATCTGTAAAACCGTTCAAGTAGTATATCTTTCCCCTTTGGCCGACATTAACCAAAAATCGAATCAGATGCCTGTAAACCATGACCGAATGGGGTTTAAAAATCAAAATATCATCCGTAATGTATTCAATCAAAAGATCAATTTCAAAAACATCAGGAGTGATCACTTCAACATCACAGTTTGGAAATTTCTCTAAGATAATTGCCTCATAATCCACATCATCACCCACTAATTAAATATTATAAAAAACAATATTTAAATCATGGCTAATAAAAATGTGGAGTTAATGAGGGGAGAACCTGAAAGGGCTGTTAAGAAACTGGCCATTCCAATCATGATTTCAATGATTCTGACAGCATTGTACAATATCGTCGACGGTATTTGGGTAGCGGGTCTTGGACCGACAGCCATTGCAGGAATTGGATTTGTAACACCAATCTTTATGGTGTTGAACGGAGCAAGCGTGGGACTTGGAAACGGTGCAACAAGCAGCATCTCAAGGTTTATTGGAGCCAAGAATCATGAAAAGGCAAATGAATCGGCAACCCACTCGCTGGCCATATTTCTCATAGCTTCAATCATTTTAACAATCATATTCATAATCATTCAGGAACCGTTGCTTAGAAGTTATGGTGCAACCGGACAAACTTTAAATGAGGCATTAGCTTATGCTACACCACTGTTTTTAGGATTAATCGCATTCATGTATTCTAATGGCTGCAGCGGAATCCTTCGTGGTGAAGGGGACATGAAACGTGCAATGTATGTTGTGGTTGCAACCGTCATTTTAAATGCAAGCCTGGATCCGATATTCATCTACACCTGCGGACTGGGCTCTGCCGGAGCATCCCTTGCAACTATCGTAAGCTCAGCGATTGCAGCTGCAATAATGCTGTTCTGGATTTTAGTTAAAAAAGACACCTACGTTAATGTGAGTCTTAAAAACTTTAAATTCGATTCAAAATTGACAATGGACATTTTGAAAGTGGGAATTCCATCCTCCCTAGACATGCTGATTATGGCAATTGCAATGTCAATTTATCTGATTGTGATTTCAATGGTTGGAGGAGACTATGGTATCGCAACATTCACATCCGGCCAGAGATTATATCTGTTTGCAATCATGCCGTTAACAGCAATCGGATCTGCAGTTATCGCAGTATCAGGCAGTGCATTTGGCGCTAAAAATGGTGATTATCTTTCAAGGACACATAAGTATGGTGCCAAATTCGGTCTTGGCCTGGGAACTGTAATTACACTGATTTTGGTAATTTTTGCAACTCCTCTTGCAACAATATTTGCATACACTCCCGAAACCGCAAACCTAGTTCCGGGAATAGCACAGTACCTTCAGATTGTATGTCCGACATTGATATTGACCGGTATCGGAATACCTTCAAGCTTCTTTTATCAGGGAATCGGAAAGGGAACCTACAGCCTAATGTTTACAATATTAAGGGAAATCCTTTTCGTCGTTCCATTGATTTATGTCTTTGTATTTAACTTTAACTTAGGATTAGTGGGCATTTGGCTTGGATTATGTATTGGAAGGGCAATTGCAAGTGTGCTGAACTATGGCTTTGCAAGATATGAAATCAAAAGAACAAGAGAAAAATTTGGAAATTAACCATAATAACATTTTAAACCCTCACCATTTATTTTAAATTATTTTTCACCTCTTTTTTAAAAAAATGAAAATATTGTTTTCACTTCGTAAAATTGCTATAACCTTGTAAAATTGCTTTAATTCAAAACTTAATGATTTATAAAAGATAAGAACAAATATAGAAAGTGCAATTAAATTTTAGAAGGTTAAACTATGAATAACATAGAGTTTGAATTTAAGAAAAAATTGATTAAAGACAATTTTAAAGACGAAAGACAAATAAAGTGTCAGGCACCTGAACATGATATTCAACTCGATGAAGATGTTCACTCTGGAGGAGACATTTTCACAACCGAAGATGGAGAGTTCATTGATTTGGAATTTCAGCATGTTGATTTTGATGAATTTGAACTTGCCAAATACATCGATTTCGCTGAAAATCTCTATGAAAAACACCAAAAACATGTTTCAGTTTACATATTATGCCCAAAAAACATCAAAGTTTGTGTAAGGGAACATAAAATCATTTCAGATGCAGATTTTACAATCAAGCTTGCATGTTCCCAGGAAGACCACTCAAAAATGATTCTTGACATGATAAAAAGGAAAATAAGAAACAAGGAAATTCTCGACAGCGAAGATCGTGACATGGTCGAAAGGCTTCCTGTAATGTGTGCAAAAGAAGACAGGCATTATTATAGGGTGGAATCTTTGAAAATAATTAATAG
>JAUNXD010000103.1:0-3138 GCA_030539985.1 Methanobrevibacter sp. | reverse complement strand
AAGTGTGAAATGTAATCCTTGTCAAAGGCCTCTTTCAAGTCATTCAAGGTGTTTATTTCACATATGTTTGTCACCAGCTTTTCGAGATATTCGAACAGTTTAGGATTTTGTTTGAGAGTTTCGACCACTCCAACAAAGTCCTCCCTTTCAGAACGGCTGTTTCCTTGAACCGTCAACCCTTTTTCAAGAACCATTCTTGTATTGACAGGTATCGGATACTCACTTACTCCAAACAGGTTTACTGTCCCCTGAGGATTAATCAAATCAATTATCTGTTCAATGGCGGATTGGGAAGCGCTTGAACCTACACATTCGAATGCATGGTCGATTGTTAAATCATCACTGATATTGTGTATCTGATGGATTTCATCGGCAAATGAAAACAGATTCAGGTTTTCAAGGTGCTTTCCGAAAACGACTACTTTTGAATTCGGGAATTTGACTTTAAGAAGCAGTGCAGTTATAAAACCCAGGTTTCCATCGCCCCAAACCCCCAAGGTTTCCTTTGGAGTTGTTACAATTTCTGAAAACTTCATGATTCCCTGATAAGCTACTGAAATCAATTCTATGAATGCTGAAACATGGGGATTGAAATCATCTGGTATCTTTACGGCACGGCTGGAATCAAGTCTGATTAAATCGGAGGTGAATCCGTCAAATCCGCTTCCTCTGAATTTTGATTTGTATGAGTAATTTGCTCTGCAGACATCTTCTCCCATAGGAGTGTTTGGTATCATTACAACCTTATCTCCGGATTTGAATTGTCCGGAATCATCATGGACAACTTCACCGATTCCTTCATGAATCAGTGCCATAGGCAATTTCTTTTCCAAAACCTCCGCAGGCCTTGAGCCCTGGTAATACCTTTGGTCTGCCTGACATATTGAAAGGTAGGTCGGCCTTACGACAACCCCGTCAAGGTCCACCTCATCAATTGACTCCTCGAAAAATTTGGGGGACTTAAGTCTATAAACAATGTTAATCATTTCCATCCTCAAGTATTGTATTTGCTAATTTCAAGTCATATGGGTATGTAATCTTGATATTTGTCACTTCACCATCAACTAGATGTACATCCTCGTCCTTAAGTGTGAAGATTTTACATGCATCTGTAAGTATATTAGTTTCAGCTTCTGTTAAACTGTTGATTAAGTTAAAAAGTTTCTTTATATTGAAGCTCTGTGGAGTTTGGCCTTGGTAATAATAATCCCTCACAGGGATACTTTCAATGGTTTCACCATTCACGCTTTCAACAATGGTGTCAGTGGCAGGAATTACTGTATCGCAGGCACCATACTTTCTTGCAGCATCAATGTTGTCTTCAATGATTCTGTGAGTGACAAAAGGCCTGACTGAGTCATGCGTGAGTATAATAGAGTCATCATCTATTCCGAAATTGACCTCAATATATTTGATACTGTTCATGATGGTATCGTTTCTGGTTTCGCCACCTTCAATAACAATAATATCCTCATCATCACCAATATATTCCCTGATTAAATTTTCAGTATGATTAATGAAGTTTTTCGGAATCAGGACAATAGTCTTATCAATGTTTTCATTGATTACAAATTTCTCAATAGTATGAATTATAACGGGTTTGTTTCCTAAGGTCAGGAATTGTTTGGGTGTGTCTGTACCTCCCATCCTTGAACCTATGCCCCCTGCAAGTATCGCTGCAAAAATCATGATATTACTCCTTTTTAAATATAATCAAATAGTGTGATTTGCCTTCAGGATATTCCTCACCAATGTCAACGGTCAGATAATCCTTTGTAAGGCCATATTCATTAAATATTTTTTCCAACTCGATATGTGAAATCCTAACATCAATAGGAGGCCCTTTAGTCATTTCAATTGGCTTGAAATCCATAACGGCAATTTTGCCGTCAGATTTGGTAATTCTTTTTAGTTCATTTATGACGCTCTCTTTTTGAGAGGACTCCTTAAATCCGTGGAAAACATTAAGCATCAAGACAATATCAACAGATTCATCACCAATATCAGGGATGGTTTTGGTGAGATCTGCTTCAATCGGAATCAAATTTTCAATATTGTTTTCATCAACATAATTTTGTAAATCCATAACGGATTGTGAGTAAAAATCAACTGCAAAAACCTTTCCATCTGGAAGATATTCCCCAATAGCCTTTTTGGAAATATAACCATCACCACAACCTGCATCAAGAAAAGTTTCATTGCCTTTGAGATTTAATTCTTTCAATATTTCATCCGAATCCAGAAAATTTGCACTGGATTTTCCATGATGTCTATGCTCCATAATTACACCTTTAATAATAATCTTTAAAAAATAGTATTTAAAATTTTCAAAATAAAGTTTTTGAGAGTTTTAAACTCTCAGATAAAAAAAGTTATTCCTTTTCAAACATGATTAAATAATGGGATTTACCTTGGGGAATATCTTCACCAATCTCTTCATTTAAATAGGTCATTTTAAGACCATGTTTATTGAACAATTGTTCCAATTCCTCAGGAGTAGATCTCACAGGAGTTGGAGGTCCTTTAGGAACATCCCATGCCTTATAATCCATGATTGCAATTTTTCCATCATTTTTAACTATTCTTGAAAGTTCAATGACAGCTTCATCAAGTTTTCTGGAAGCCTTAAAACCGTGGAAAACATTAACCATCAACACGACATCAACAGATCCATCATCCACCCCCGGAATGCCCTCAGTGATGTCAGCTTCAATGTTAATTAAGTTTTCAACATTGTTTTCAGCTTTATATTTTTCCATATCTTCAATTGATGCATCATAAACATCAACGGCATAAACAAGACCATTATGATTATAATCTTCAAGAATCTTGATTGCATTGTGACCGTCACCGCAACCTGCATCCATAACAGTTTCATTACCATTCAAATTCAATTCTTGAATAATCTCATCAGAATCCAGGAAAAATGCACTTGAAAATCCATGAGCTCTATGTCCATTTTCAGGCATCATCATATTATCACCTATAATATATATAGAAAAAATAGTATATAATTATTATCAATATGAAGATGAGTAAATAACACTTAAAAATAGTTAAAATAAGAAAAAAAAGTTATAAGAGAGTTCGTCCAATAATGTGATTTTTTGACAAAATTTTTGTTGAAAGATTTTCCTT